>JAYZWP010000430.1:0-3316 GCA_036142245.1 Pseudomonadota bacterium
CGAGAGTTTTTCACGTACGATAACTATACCTTGCCATCGTCGGATCGAGCCGCTATTTTTTACCGCACGGTATCATTTTGGCGGAGCAACCAAGACAGAGGAAGAGCCCATTTACGGTGCGGTGCAGAACGCCGAGGAACTCGGCCGCCTGGCGCGTGCCCATCGCAAGAACCGGCGCCTGACGCTGGAGACGCTTTCCGGGCTCGGTAACCTGAGCACACGCTTCCTGTCGGAGTTCGAACGGGGCAAGGAGACGGCCGAGATCGGCAAGGTACTGAAGGCGCTACGCACCTTGGGGCTGGAGGTCATCATCCAACCGCGCGGATATGCGACGCCGGCGAACCGTACCGGCAAGACCCGTGAGGAGACCCCATGAGCGATCCTGACCTCCTCAACGTCTGGCACGAGCGGCGCCTGGTCGGTCAGCTCTGGCGCAGTACGACCGGAGCCATCGGGTTTCGCTACGATCCCGCGTGGATTACCAGCGGCTTCGCCGTCTCCCGCTCCCTGCCGCTGGCGGTCCGGGGAGAGCACAGCAAGGGGTACGCCCCGGAGGAAGGCATCGCGCAGCGCTGGTTCGCCAATCTGTTGCCTGAGGGGGTGGTGCGCGAACGCATCGTCCGCGACCTCAAGCTGCCGAATACGGACTTCGACCTGCTGCGCGCCATCGGCGGCGAGTGCGCCGGCGCGCTGTCGGTTCTGCCCGTAGACCGACAACCATCGGGCCAGCAGCAGTACCGTGCGTTGACGGAGAAGGACCTGGCCGACCTGGCAGCGCGCCGGGGACAGATCTACGCTATCTGGCCGGCGGACGAGCGCCCGCGATTGTCCCTCGCCGGCGCCCAGGACAAGTGCCCGATACTGGTGCGCGACGATCAGTATTTTCTGCCGCAGGGCGAAGCGCCTTCCAGTGACATCCTGAAGTTCGAGCTGGCCGACTACCGTCATCTGCCCGCCTACGAGACCTTCACCACGCAACTGGCAGCGGCCATCGGCTTGCCGGTCGTAGACATCGCCTTGCGCATCGTCGGGCGGACCCGTTACGCCCAGATCGCCCGCTATGACCGTATAGGCGAAGACAGCGGCGACGTACAGCGATTACACCAGGAGGATTTCTGCCAGGCCCTGGGTTACGGGCACGAGAGGAAATATCAGGAATATGGCGGACCGTCCTTCGCGCAGTGCTACCGTCTGGTGCTGGAGGCGTCCAGCGAGCCGGCCATCGATGTGCAACACCTGCTGCGCTGGCAGATCTTCAATGTACTGGCGGGCAACTCCGATGGCCATGCCAAGAACCTCTCTCTGTTGCACCTGACCGATGAGGCAAACCGCCCACAGATCCGATTAGCGCCGTTCTATGATCTGGTGTGCACACGCGCCATCGAGCGCATCGATTACCATCTCGCCTTCGATGTCGGCGGCGAGCGCAATCCGAGTGTGATCACCCCCGCGCACTGGGAATCGCTCGCTAAGCAATGTGATGTGCGGCCGCAATTCCTGGGTAACCTGGTACGTGAGACCGCGGACGCGCTGCAGGAGAGGATCGGCCCGGAGCGAGAAGCATTCGAGGCACGTTACGGCGCCTATCCAGCGTTACAACGCATCGAGCAGGTTGTCACCACACAGTGCCGGCGTAGCGTGAAACGGTAGCGGAGCCGCTGCGATATCACTCTAAGCCCTTCGCTTATTTCGGTGACTTATTTCGGTGACGACTTATTTCGGTGATTTCGGTGACAGTTTACTAATTAACGTTAATCCGACTTTCGCTCGAGCATCATCGACTTTCTCGACAACATTATGTCAAGGCTCCTCCATTACCAAGATTTTGAGCCACGCCGCTACCCCACCCTGGGCCGCTTAATTCTCGTCACCGCTACCGCATAAATCGCGAGGTTCAGGACTAAGAGGGCTATCCCGGCAATGACCTGCACCGTCCGCGTCAATCCGGCGGGATAGATCACCGGCAACAAATACTGCTCGATGAAGCCGCCCGCATAGCCCTGTTCGCCGGCGGCCAACCGCAGGGCGTTTTCGAGCGGTGTGAGCGGACAGACCCAACCCCCGAAGGTGATGGCGGCGCCCCACACAACCGCTGGCAGGTGAACCCACGCGACCTTCGGCCATTTGAGTACCAGCAGGCCGCCGAAGACGACCAGCAGAATGAAGCTGAAATGGATCAGGACGACGATTTCGGCGGTGATGCCGGAGAGCATGGCTGATCACCCCTACTCCGTACGCAGCGTTCTGAACGCCGACCCTACACGTTTTGGAAGGTAGGCGGGGATAGCCCGATAGGGCTACACACTGAAAGCGCGTCGAGCAACGCCGGAATACGCGGCGCTCCCGCTAACCCAGTCTACGGCGCTCATTCCGTAATCAGCCTCGCGGAATATCTTCTGCTACCAAGTGTCGCCGTTTATCGATCACGGCCAAGACTTCGATGAGATCGTCTGTTTTGATACGGTAGGAATAGACGCCCAATTCGCGAATAGTGTCTTCGTTTAGTCCCCGCACTTTGTGCCCCCTGCGCGGCAACTCATTCAGGCCAAGGGATTGTTTGCACCAGTTCCTCGCTGACACGCTTGGCATAGAGCGGCGAATCCTGGGCAATGTAGTCGTGAATATGGCGAAGCTGGGCTTTAGCGTGAGCCGTCCACCTCACCATGACTGAATTTCTTTGAGTACCTCTTCAGCGGGCTGAGTCCTGCCGTCGGCGGCGTCGCGCTGGCCGCGCCGAACGTTCTCCAGAACGTAGAGCCGATACATAATCTCCTCAATATCGGCGTTGTCGGGCAACCGCTGGATGGCCTCCAGAGCTTCCTGCTTGGCGGTAGGGGCCTGCTGCATGGCGAAACCTCCAGATTTGAATAGCGGATACGGTAGCGCAGTCGACGGAAACGCGCCGCTGAACTACACCAGAGTTTACTCATTACCCATGATCTACCCTTCGCTTGGGCATCATTAGCTTTTCGACGGCCTCGCGTCACCGCGCCTCCATTCGCGGGGGCGGCAACCGACGCCGCTACCCCGGACTGCGTCGCTCCATCGTCATCGTTACTACCGCGTAAGTCGCAAGGTTCAGGGTGACAAGGACGGAGCCGCCGAACTTGCCGGCCAGCAGGCTGACCGGCAAGTTCGGCTGTTGCATCTCGCGGCGAATCCGTGGTGTCTTGGTGGCGTTGTTATGCAAACGAATCCGGACCAGTTCTGCTCCCCTGCCATAGTCCGCAGGATGTCACGTGCCAGAAATCATGCGTAACTCCTGGGGCAATACAACCATCCGAAACCGTACACGTATGGAAGCCACCAACCTGAA
>JAYZWP010000431.1:0-4885 GCA_036142245.1 Pseudomonadota bacterium
GACGGCCGTCTTGCGCATCTCTTCGTGGGCCCGTCGGGACACGACCTCGCGCTCGGCGATGCGCGCCCGCCCGGCATCGGTCAGCTCCTTGCGCACCGCCTCGATGAGCCCGGGGAGGGTCGCTTCACCGTCCCCGGCGATGGCCAAGGTCACTGGCTGGAAGCGCTGAAAGTTCTGGTAATTGGGTTTGAGGAAAAGTGATTCGGATCCGATGCTGATGACTTTCGCTTCCGGGTTGGCAACCTGCGTTTGATCGGGATGGACCAGATCCCGCATGCGCTTGAGAGTGCCCCAGGTGTCGTTCAACTCCAGGCCAAGAATGACGTCCGCACGGCGCAGCAGGCTGCGTCCGGCAAAGGTCTGACAGAGGGGGTGGTTGGTCGGGAAATTCATCCGGCCGCCCTTGTCGATGACCGGCGCCTGCAACGTTTCGGCGAGTTGCACCAGCATGTCCACGCCGTTCTGGCTGCGCGCCAGACGATCCGCGACGATTACCGGCGCGCGGGCCTGCGCCAGCAGGCGTGCCGCCTCGCGCACGGCATTATCGTCGCCGCGTGGTGGAATGGTCGGTGCCGCCGCCGGAACAGCCGGCGAGCCGACCATCGCTTCTTCCTGCAGGTGGGCGTCAGCGACGATTACGACCGGTCCCATGGGCGGTGTGGTCGCAATCTGCCACGCGCGCACGAGTGAGTCGGCGAAATGCGGCAGTGACATCGGAGTGTCGTCCCACTTGGTGAAATCTCGGACCAGATGGGCGGCATCCTGCGCCGAGTGCGCCCAGCTTACGAAGGAGAGCCGCTGGGTGGCGTCGAGATGATTGCCGGCGAGCAGGATGACCGGGGCGCGGTCGCACCACGCGTTGTAGATTGCCATCGCGGCGTGCTGCAAGCCGACTGTGCCGTGGCAGGCGACCGCGATAGGCCGGCCGGATACCTTGGCGTAGCCATGGGCCAGGGCTACTGCCTGCTCTTCGTGAAGGCAGGTGAGGATCCGGGGCGATTCATTCCCGCCGTGGTTGACGACGGATTCCTGCAGTCCGCGAAAACTGGAGCCCGCGTTGATGGCCAGATAGTCGATGTCGAGAGACTTGATGACATCCACCATGAAATCGGAGCCGGGGTTTGCGACGAAATACGCGTCGGCCTCGTCTTGGCTGTACCCGTCAGGAATCCACTGTTCGCGTTCCCTGGTCTGTTCTCCCGGGGGCGCCAGGGGTTCGGTGCGCGCGTCGGGGGAAGGCGGGTTTGTCGCCGGGCTGTTTGTCGGCAGGGCGCCGGCCGCCAGTCCCATTGCGGCGGTCTTGAGAAACCTGCGGCGCGCAGGTTGTTCATGGGGCGGACCTTTGCCCTCACTCATCCTGACTCCTCCTCGTGCCTGTCGATCTGGTGTCGCTTTTTATGGCCGCTCGGATGCAGATGTTAACGCCTGCCGCGCACCCGTGCGGGAGGCCGCGGTACGGCGCGGGCCGATCGCCCCCCGTGAAATCCGCTGCTTTGCGTCCTTGCTCAGCGGGATCCGCGCAGCGTGATCGGAGCGGACCAACAGGCGTCACTTGTGGCATTGTTCGCTTACCGGGATGAGGTATGGGGAGCAGTGGCTAGGGTTATGGCAATACGATCGGGGCGTTGCCGTGCGGCGGGTCGGAGTCGGTGGCCGCTGTTCGCAAGACTGCAGCGGAAGCCGACTTTGATTCGACGCCGTTGTTTTCGGAGCCTGTGTGCGGTGGTTGCCGTCTGGCCACTGATGGTGTCAGCGCAAACCGTGGCACCGCTGCATGGCACGATTGGCGGAGGCGGTGCTGGCGGCACGGGTTCGGTCATCGGCGAAGCGGTGGTGCAGGTGGTGCGAACCACCTATCCAGGATCCGGCCTGACTTACGCGCCGAGCAGTATTGCGTCGTCATTAATTGCCATGCTGACCGGCAAGGTCGAGTATGCCGTTGCGGCTGCCGGCGAGATGAAGGACGCGATCAGCGGCGCGCCCCCCTTTCGGCAAAGCTATCCGGCCGAGAATCTGAGCATCGTCGGCAACCTGTTGCATCCGGCCGCGATGGTGGCAGTGGTGTATGCCCGCCGCGAGTTCGTGGAGGATCATGGCCTGACGTCGCTTCGCGATCTGCGAGACTTGCGGGCGCCGGTACGCCTGTCCACGAATACGTTCGGCAATGTGCCGACGGCTCGGCACAACCGAATTTTGTTCGACGTTATCGGTATTGATGAAGCGTTGATCGAGCAGCGCGGTGGCAAGGATTATCATCTGCCGGACACTGCCGGCCTTGGCCTGCTGCAAGATAGCAAGTTGGATCTGATTGTCACGTTGGGTTTCCATCCGGACCATAGAGCCGTGCAGGCGGCGCGGGCCGTTCCCCTGGTGTTGCTGCCGTTTGGTGATGGAGTGCCCGACGAGATGGCGAAGCGCCTGGGGACCCCGGTGGGGGTGATTCCCGCGGGAAGTTACGATTTCCTCGAAGAGGATTACGAGGGATCCACCATGGGGGGGCTGTTCCTGGCGGCAGGACCGAAAGCCGAGGACGACGACACGTATCGACTCGCGCGTGCGCTTTACCTGGGAATGGAAAGGCTAAAACAGGTTCATCGATCGTTCTCCACCATGGAACAGGATCTGTTGGTGGAAACGGGCGGTTTGCCCATGCATCCGGCCGCGGCGCGGTTTTATCGCGAGGTCGGCTTGCTGCCGCAGCAGTAGGTCACCGATGTGCGAGGCGGGGGCAGCGCAGCACGCGCGTGTTGTGGCCGGCCCGTCTCGACGCCGCGCGATCTCATGTGGGTATGTCCTGAACGAACCATTCGTTCGGCAGCTCTTTACCCAAACCGAGTTCGCGGGCGCGCTCGTACGCACGCCCCGCGACCGCCGCGAATTGCAGCCCCTGCAGCCCGTCGCTGGCCAGCCCGGGGCGGATGCCGTCGCGATGCGCGGCAATCATGGTGCTGACTTCCGCCAGAAGGGTGACGTCTTCGGCTGCCGGTTCGAAGCAGGGCTGTTCGTCATCCCAGTCAATACAGGGAACGTATTGGTGCTCATCAAAACGGGCGGTAAACGGCTCGGTCTTTTCGGGAATGGCGTTGCGTTCTTCAGGAGAGCCGGACAGGTAGGACATCACCGTTTGCCGAATCTCGAAGTTGTCGTCCTGAAAATTCTCCGTGGCTAAAGGGGTTCGGTTCAGCAGTCGGCCCACCTTGGTGATGCGTTGCCAGGCGCTCGAATCGAGTTCCCAGGGAGTCGCGGAGGCGAGGTATGTTCCCGGCTCGATCCATTCGCCGAAAACCACCGGATCGGCCGAGTTGGTGCAGACCGCCAGAATCTGGGCCCCCCGAGCGGCATCCTGCGCGCGCTTCAGGGGAGCCACTTCAATTCCCAGGTCCCGCTCCATTTCGCGGCAATAGTTCGCGAGGTTGTCCGCGTTGGGGCTGAACGCATTGATTCGCCGAATGGGTCGAACGTTCGCGAAGCTTCGCGCGTAGGAGCGCGCCATGCCGCCGGAGCCGATCATGCCGACCGTTTCCGCTGTCGGGTCCGCCATGTAGCGTGCTCCCAAAGCGGCCAGCGCACCGACGCGAGCGTGTTGTACCCAGCCATCGTTCATGATGGCCACCAAACCGCCGTTCTCGGCACTGAACAGTAACACCAGCCCGCCGTAACAGCCGGGCTCGATACAGTAGGTCTCCCGCCGGCGTCTGCCCTGAACGAGCGGCCAGGAGATGATGTCCGGCTTCACGCGCAGGGCGTAGTAACCCCCGCGGATCACGCCTTCCATCGATGAAAAGCACCCGTAATGGCCTTCTTTGGACGTCGGGGTGAACAGATCGATTCGTGGCCGACGCAAGGCGTCGCCGCGGGCATAGGACCGGATGCCAAGGTACAGCGCTTCAATGCAGTCGCCGACGCTACAGGCGCTGGCCAGGTCCGTGTTGTTGAAGATATGCATGATTGCTTTCGCTATGGCGGTTCGGGCGCGGATACCGGGCAGCGGTCGATCCGCTGCCACCGCGTCGGCAGGGCGGTCCCGGCGGAGTGGATGCGATCCCGGTCTGCCCCGACGGAAATCCCGAAACTAGATGGGAATCCCGAAATTGGACTGGTAGTCATCGGCATTGATCAGGCGAACGGTCTTCGCCTCGATGCGCCACTGTCCCGCCTCGCGCCGAAGGCGATGCTCGTAGGTGCCGCCGAAGAATCTGTGCAGCCGTCGCCGGTAATCCAGGAGAATAAAACTCGAATGGACGGTGATGCGCTGCGAGTCGGGAAGCTGATCTCGTGCCACCGTGCTGTTTCCAACCAGCCGCACGGAGCGGGTCATCGGATCCTGGGAGTGCAAGCGGGGGTGGCTGAGGCGCTTGACGCGCAATTCGAGCAGTTCCCGAT
This sequence comes from Pseudomonadota bacterium, assembly GCA_036142245.1. Taxonomy (GTDB): domain Bacteria; phylum Pseudomonadota; class Gammaproteobacteria; order Immundisolibacterales; family Immundisolibacteraceae; genus JAYZWP01. Next base: position 4,384 of record JAYZWP010000431.1, read on the forward strand.
CGTCATAGAACAGGGAGATCTGATCCTCGGGGTCGTCTTGATCGGGTTGAGCGGGTACCCACATAACCGCGTCTTCCGTGAAGAGTTCCAGCCAGTCGGCAAACCGCGCTTCGTTCAACAACTGCGCTTCGTAGGCGAGTAACGACTGAATATCTTCGTCAGCTATGCGGCATGGTAACGAGTGTGCCGTGTTGTTCAAAACGTTACTCTCCGACTGAACTCATCAAACGCCGCCAATATCGGAACTGCGCCCGAAACGGGTGTTCCCAACTGCCTGGCCCGCTGACAACACCCGGATCAGGGCCGGGCTCCTCCCTGCCGAAGCCACGGCCAAGATAAATCCATTCCGGCCGGTGCGCCTGCATGCCCTCCTGGCAGCGGGCAAACACTTCCAAATCATCGGTCTGAATCACCGAGGTCGCGCTGGTGTGAATGTTGGAGTGACGTACGATGCCGCGGGTCAACTCGGCCGGTGCGCCTTCAAGACGGATGGGCCAGACCG
>JAYZWP010000432.1:0-6192 GCA_036142245.1 Pseudomonadota bacterium
AACTGAACCAGAGATTACGCAGACTGTGCTGCAACAGCCACGCCTGGGCGCGGCCGGGGGTCAGCGGTTCCCGAATCCAGCGCCACTGCTCGGCTGCCTCCAGACAAACCGCAGCAATCTCATCCACTATGGCCACTTTGGCATCCATCGCTTCGACTCCTTTCGATCAATAACGTATGAGTGTTTCTGGTGAGCTTTTCCGGGAGCATCCCCTCAGGGCGCCACCTTCCGTTCCGGGCGGCTCTTTACGAGCCACGCGGCGAGGGCGGGCAGCACCAGTATGGCGCCCAGCATGTTGACGAAGAACATATAGGCCAGCAGCAGCCCCATGTCACTTTGAAACTTTAAGGGGGAGAAAATCCAGGTTGCAACACCGAGGGTCATGGTAATGGCCGTGAAGACGACAGCCGTGCCCGCCTCGCGCAAACCGAACAGGTAGGCCTCCACCAGGGTTTTGCCCTGACCCAACGCGGCCTGGGTCCGTGAAAACAGATAGATTCCGTAATCCACCCCGACTCCGGCACCCAGCGCGACCACCGGCAATGTCGAAACTTTCAACCCGATACCGAGCCAGGCCATGACCGCTTCGGCGAACTGCGAAACCAGCACCAGCGGGATGACCACGCACAGCGTGATGCGCCATGACGAGAAGGTGGCCAGGCACAGCAGCGTGACGGCGATGTAAAGGGCGATCAGCATGCGGTCGCGCGCTTCCTGTACCGCTTCGTTCGTGGCCGCCATTACGCCGGCATTGCCGGCGGCGAGCAGAATCTCGATCTGTTCGACGTCGTTTTCCGCGCGAAACGTCTTGGTCAGGTCAACAATGGCTGCCAACGTCTCCGCTTTGTGATCGCGGGTGAAGACCCGGATCGGCATGGCACTGCATTTGGAATCGAACAACTTCAGCCCCAGTTCCATGTTGCGCATGGCGCCGCCGATGGCGAACTGGCTGCGGGGAATCTCATAGAAACGCGGGTGGCCTTCCGTGTTTCCAACATTACGAACCCGCACCTGTTGGGCCAGGGAGTTGACGGATTGCACGCCGGGCAATTCCTCGAGCATGGCGCTCAGTCTGTCGACCGCGTACAGGGAGGGGAAATCGGTGCATTCGTTACCCAGCGTGACGATGATGGTCAGTTCATCGATGCCGATCTGGAAGTTCGATACGATGGTGTCGACGTCCCGGTTGTAGCGGGAGTCCGGCCACAATTCGGGAGCCCCGGCGTCCGCGTCTCCGACGATCAGGTCGTGTCGCGCCTGGATGCCGTAGCCGAGGATCAGGGTGGCGACGATAAGCACCGGAACCGATACGCGTCGGCCTGCCACCTGGCTGATCAGGCCCCACAGGCGCAGGTTCTGCAGCCGCTCGCCGACCCGTTGTTGCTGGCCGCCGCGGTAGGACATGCGGCACAGCAGAATTGGCAGCAGGAACTTGTTGGTGATGATCATGACGGCGACGCCGATGCTCGCGGTGATGCCGAGTTCGTGGATGATGGGAATGTCGATCAGCATGATCACGCCGAAGCCCGCGGCGTTGGCCAGCAGCGCGGTGGCGCCCGGGATGAACAGGCGCCGGAATGCCACCCGGGCACTCTCCACGGCATCGTTACCGCGGGTCATTTCCAGCCGCCAGGCATTGGTCATCTGCACGGCGTGACTGACACCAATGGAGAAAATCAGGAAGGGCACCAGGATCGACAGGGGATCGATGCCGTATCCCAACAAATGCAATAACCCCAGTTCCCATACCACTGCGTCCAGGGCGACGAACAGCGCCACGGCGGTGATGCCCAGCGACCCTGAATAAAAATAGAGCAACAGCGCCGTTATCACGAAGGCGACGACGAAAAACAGCACCACCGCGCGCGCACCTTCCATGACATCCGAGATGAAGGGCGCAAAGCCGATCACATGAACGTCGATCGCCTCGGTCTGGTACTTGTCGCGCAGTGCTTCCAGTTCGTTGCCGATGCGCCGGTAGTCCAGTTTCTCCAGGGTGGCCGGGTCTTGCTCGACCAGTTCCATCTTGATCAGGGCGCCGCGAAAATCGCTGCTGACCAGTCGGCCGACCTCGTTTGATTTGAGGAGGTTCTGTCGCACCGAGGCGATGTCTTGCGGTGTCGGTTTGAAATCGGCGGGAACGATGCGCCCGCCGGCGAAACCTTCTTCATTCACGGTAATGAATACCGCCGTCGGGGAGAACAGAGAGGTGACGGTGGGCTGGTCCACTCCCTTGATTGCCAACACGTCACGCGTCGCCTGATCGAGGGCGTTCATGAAGCCGGGCTCGAAAATTGTCCCCTCTTTTTTCATTAATGCGATGGTGACGGAGTTCGCGCCGCCGAATTGCGGTGCGTACGTGTGATACGCCTGCATGTACGCATGGTTGGTTGGCACGGATTTCTCGAACCCGGGGTTCATCCGGATGTGCAGTGCCTCATACCCGAGGACCACGGTGATAGCCACAAACAACCAGAGCAGCCATACCCGGCTGCGAATCAGCCAGTTCGACAACCGGTCGGCGATGCGCCCGAGCAGGGCGCTGTCTTCGGTCGCCATGGATTAGTCCTGTGGGGTAATGATGAGTGGGCCGCGATCCGTTGCCGCGAGCCAGCCGCCGCGCGGCAGCGGGTGCAGGTCGGCGATGGCCGGACGGGACTCGACCGGACTGGCCGTGAAATGTAGCGTGCCGTCACGCCAGGCGCCGAACGTGAGCGCGCCGTCGGCACCCGCCAGTACCAAGCCGCCGGGTGCTGCGTGGCCCGAGAAAAAGGAGGAATCCGTCACGCCCGTATCGAGTTGTCGCCAATGATCGCCCCCGTCCTGTGACAGGTAGGCGTTGGACAGCATTCCATAGGCAACCACGCCCCTGTCTCCCAGGTCCACCAGTCCAAAGAAAGAGCCTGCGTAGGGGCTCTCCAGTTCGACCCAGGTTTCACCGCCATCGTCGGAACGAAAGAGATTTCCTGTTTCCGCGGCGATCAGAAGACGGCCGTCGGCCAGGCGGGCGATATCGAACAGGTGAGGGTCGAACATTACCGAATTGACGATCTGCTGCCGCTCCCAACGGGCGCCGCCGTCCCGTGTGCGCAGCACCATACCGTTGCCGCCAACGGCGAAACCGGTATCGGCGTCGAAGAAGCGGATACGCAGTACGGGTGGCCCGTCGTACTCGGAGCGAATCAAGGTCCAGGCAGCGCCTTCATCCCCGGAACGAAGCAACGTCTCTTCATGCCCCCCTGCCCAGTAATCGCCGTCGGGGTTGCGGGTCAAGGTGGTGAGTGTGACGTCGATCGGGACCGGAACCTGGTGCCAGTGATCGCCCTGATCCGTGGAGCGATGAATCACGCCGCGTTCACCGGCGACCAGCAGGCTTTTACCGTCGCCAGTCGCCGCCAGATGGACCGCCTGCTCTGCGTGGTCCAGCAACAGCGCAGCAGAACGCTGATAGTCGCTGATGACCTCGTCGTCGAAGGCGCGAACGGCGCCCATCGACACCACGACACTCGTCAATAACAGGCAGCACAGTCGCGCGCTGACTTGCCGGCGGTGGCGTGGTTTCAGCGCTGAGAGGCGACTGCTGTATCGAGAGGCGGGGCGGTGTGGAGTGGTCGGGGGGTGCCTCACCGACGACCCATCATGCGAATGCCTTGTGGCGTCATCAGGTCAAAACGGGCAGGTTGGTCGAAGTCGATGTGGCCGCCGCTGAAACCTGGAAAGGAGTCAATCGCTGACGACCAGCGGCCCGAGATCATGTCGTAAGCGACCGTGGCTGCGCTGAATACCGCCTGGGGTTCGTAGAAGTAAGTGACGAAGCGCTCCTGGTAGCGCCACAACTGGTCCTGCTGGTTGTAACGTTCGGCCATGGGAGAGACCCAGCTGTCCTCGTCGATGTAGACCACCTGACGCGGTTGCAGGTTGCGGTAGCCTTCGCGAAGCGTCGCTTCGACCTCCCAGGCTCGGTGCAATTCATACCGGATGTATTGCGGATCGGCATGGCCCGCGAGAACGACATCTTCCGCGCGCAGTGTGGGATCCATGATGCGGTAGTTGTTGTACGGCATGAACCGTTCGCGTTTTCCGACCAGTTCGTAATCGAACCATTCTTCGGAACCGGAGAAATAAAGACCATTACGGGAGTGGGAGGTCATCAGGCCGTCGGTGCCCTGAGCCGGCTGGTCGTAGAAACCGACCTCTGGTGCCTTGCGTACCCGGCGTTGGCCAGGGATATAGATATAAGAGTCGACCCGCAGGTCGCGCATGAAACCGCAGCCGTTCAGGACCTGTCCGGCTTGGCGGGAAGGCGCGGTGAACATCCCGCCGAAACACCACCAGACGCCACCATTGCGATTGAAGAAGGGAACATCCGGTTTTTCGGCGGCATTCATCCAGTAGATATGCTGAAACTCGAGATCGATCTCGCTTACCGCGAAATCGCCGCCAGGGGTCACTACCACTGAGTGGCCGGGGAAACGCACCACCTTGCCGTAGTAGGTGAAATTGGCGTTCATGTTCGCTTCATACCCGGTCTTCGGGATTGGGAAGGGGATGCCGCCACCGTCCGCGATCGATTCCGGTTCCACGCACCGTTCCCCACACAGCTTTATCGTCTGGGCGGTTTGTCGTGTTGCTTCATAAACCCAATCGGGATAACGGGCGGTTCTGTGGGTTGGGTATATGTGCATTTTCCAGCTGTCGGGGTAGCGCTCGAACATCCCTGTTTGTCCGGGTGTGAGCTTGTCCGCGTACTGCTGGTAGTTGTTCGCCGTGATGGTGAACAGAGGCTGCTCGTTCGGGAAGGGGTCAATGTGCAGGCCACCGGGGACAAAACCGGGTGGCGGTGCGGATAAACCTCCGGTCCATGGCGGTATGGTGCCTTCCGCGTTTCCCGCCCGTTCGCCACCCAGTGGCGTAAGCGGCGTTCCGGTGACGCCAAGTTGCGCGACCTCTTCCGCGGTCAGGGCGGCTTGGGCTACGTTAGCCGACAGCAATGAAGCGGTCAGTAATGCGGTGGTTCTGAATGTCATCGCGGCAATCGTTTTGTTCAACGCTCATTCCCCCTGATCAGAATTCGTACTTGATATTCGCGGTAAACCAACTGCGGTCTTCATCGCCGCGCGTCGGTGCGCCACTCAGTGTATTTTTGTGTCGGCTGCCATCGAAGTTGTGGGTAATCGAAAAGCCACCGCTCAAATTGACGAGATAATCCCAATTCAGCGACAGAGCCAGCGTTTTGGCGTCTTCGATGAAGGGCCCCGCCACGCCGTTGACATCGTGCCGCCAGTTGATCTCCGGGGTCAGGTTGATCACCTGGGCGATCGCCCGGTTGTAGGTCACGTTGACCCGCACGCGGTAGCCCCAGGCATCGTCATCGAGGCGGTGCAGAGGGGTCAGGGTGGCGGGTTCGTCGTCCACCCAGGTGTAGGCCGCCTCGATCAGAATGCCCATGGTGTCGCCGCCGATGAAGTGCGGGGTGATGGTGCGCTGAAAGGTATTCTGGACCTGGTCGAACTGGACACGATCGTAGCCGTGGTAGACGGTGCCGACCGGGTCGACTGCGGTGAAGTTGGGGGTCATGTTCGGAAGGCCGCCCACCCCGTCGCCAAGGCCGAGCGCGGCATTAAAAAAATCACTCACCTGAAGCGGCTCATTGCGGCGATGAGACCACTCGCCGGAGCTGGCCCATGATCCGAAGATCGTGTTGTAGCTCAGGCCCCAGATTTCCCTGTCTTCCGGATATTCGAGAAAGTACTGTCCACCAGCCACGCCGGAGAGGACCGGGTTGTGTGAATGCAGTTTCATGTAATACGCGCCGAGTTCGACCCCGTTTCCCAGGCCGGCGGCGAAGTAGCGCAGCGCGATGCCGTACTGGCCGCTGTCTGACCCGTACTCATCTGCGGTGCGTGCCAACGGCCCGAGAGTGAGTCCTCCGTCCGCGACGCTGGGGAGCGTGTTCCAGAAGGTGCCGGCGGCGTCGAGCTGTACCTCGTCGAAATCGAACAGGTAGAAGGCTTCGATCGAAAGACCGGAAATGCTCTGCCATGACAGATACGCTGCCATGTTGGGTAGCAGCGCATCCTTGACCTCGACACCGGGCGCACGGATTTTAGTGACATCGACGGTGTTGATCTCGTTCAGGCTGTTGCCGATGAAAGTGCTTTCACCCCAACTGATCACCTGCTCGCCGAGGCG
>JAYZWP010000433.1:0-5035 GCA_036142245.1 Pseudomonadota bacterium
ATCGCCATGGGACGGCAGTACCACCCTCAGATTCTGCGCGAGTATGGCGAGTACGAGGAGCCGCGACTGCGGGACTACGTGAACGACATCGGCCAGCGGCTCGCCGCCCAGAGCCACCGCAGCGATCTTGTTTACCGCTTCACCGTGCTCGATTCCGCCGAGGTCAACGCCTTCGCCCTGCCCGGCGGTTACATCTACATCACCCGCGGCCTGATCGGCTACATGAACTCCGAGGCCGAGTTGGCCGCGGTGCTGGGCCACGAGATCGGACACGTCACCGCGCGCCACTCGGTACGCCAGCAGACCGCCTCCACCGCGGCCAGTCTCGCCTACACCCTGGGCAGCATCTTGGTGCCGGAGATCGGCGGGAATGTCGGGCAGAACGTCTACGGCGTGGTATCGGGTGCGCTGCTGAGCGGTTACGGGCGCGAGATGGAGCTCGAAGCCGACGGCTTGGGCGCCGAGTACCTGGCCCGCACCGGTTACGACGCCCGCGCCATTCTCGATGTGCTGGGCACCTTGAAGGCGCAGGAGCAGTTCGCCAGCCAGGTCGCCCAGGCCGAGGGGCGGGAGCCGCAGAGCTATCACGGCCTGTTCGCCAGCCACCCCGACAACGACACCCGGTTGCAGGAGGTGGTTGGCAAAGCGACCTTTCTCGCCCCGGACGCCGGCACTGCCGCCCCGGACCAGGCCGCTTTCCGGGCGGCGACCGACGGCATGGTGTTCGGCGACAGCGCCAAACAGGGTATCCGGCGCGGCAACCGCTTCTATCACGCCGACATGGGGTTCGCCGTGACTTTCCCGGAAGGCTGGGCGCTGAAGAATCTGCCCGACCGTCTGATCGCCGTCGCGCCGCAGGGAAAGGCGAGCGCCCAACTCACCGTGGAGGACATCAACAAACGCATCCCACCGGAGCAGTTCATCCGCGACCGGCTGGGGGTGAAGAATCTGTCCGGCGGCGAAGCCATCGACGCCGGCGACGGCGACCTGCCGGGCTACAGCGGTTTGATAGAACTCAACTCCCGTCGGGGTCGCACCGTCGGCCGCCTGAGCGTCATCTACCTGGACGACAAAGCCTTCGTGCTGTTGGGCGCGCCGCTGCCGGGCAGCGACGCCAGCGCCGCACACGCGCAGTTACTGGAAACCGCCCGCGGTTTCCACCGCCTTACCGCGGCCGAACGCAAACTGGCCGAGCCGCTGCGCATCACCTGGCGACAGGCCAACAAGAACCTGTCATACGACGAGTTGGCGCGGGATTCCAGAATTCCCGGTTATCCGGAACAGGAGCTGCGCCTCATCAACAGCGACTACCCCGAGGGTTCCCTGACCCGCGGCGAATGGTACAAAACCGTGCAATGAATCAGTTTCAAGCTACCCGAACCATCGACAGCGCTCGCCTGCTGGAGGGGCTGAATCCACCCCAGGCCGAGGCGGTCACCCAGACCGAGGGGGCTACCCTGGTGCTGGCCGGGGCCGGCAGCGGCAAGACCCGGGTACTGGTGCACCGCATCGCCTGGCTCATGGAAACCCAGGGGGTCTCCCCCTACGGGATCCTGGCGGTCACCTTCACCAACAAGGCGGCAGGAGAAATGCGCGGGCGCATCGCGTCGCTGCTGGATGTCGATGTGCGGGGGCTATGGGTCGGCACCTTCCACGGCATCGCCCACCGGCTGCTGCGTCAGCACTGGCAGGAGGCGAACCTGCCGCAGGACTTTCAGATCATCGACAGCGATGACCAGAAGCGCATCATCAAACGGCTGCTCAAAGACCAGCAGATCGACGCCACCAGCCTCACCCCGGCGAGCCTGCAGGGTTATATCAACGCCCGCAAGGACGAGGGGCTGCGCCCCGCCAACATCGACCCGGGCAGCGACCCCATCGCCGCGCGGCTGCGGGAACTCTACGACGCCTACGAGGCGATCTGCCGGCGCGGCGGGCTGGTGGATTTCGCCGAGCTGCTGCTGCGCAGTAACGAGCTGTGGCTGCAGCAGCCGCAGGTGTTATCGCACTACCGGGAGCGCTTCCGCCACCTGCTGGTGGACGAGTTTCAGGACACCAACACCCTGCAGTACGCCTGGCTGCGCAACCTCGCCGGGGACCGCGCGACCCTGTTCGTGGTGGGCGACGATGACCAGGCGATCTACGGCTGGCGCGGCGCCCGGGTGGAAAACATCCTGCGTTTCGACAAGGACTTCGCCCCGGTCACCACGGTGCGCCTGGAGCAGAACTACCGCTCCACCAACACCATCCTGTCCGCCGCCAACGCCCTGATCAGCCACAACGCCGAGCGGCTCGGCAAGAACCTCTGGTCGGACCAGGGGGACGGCGACCCCATCGCCCTGTACGCCGCCTACAACGAGGTGGAAGAGGCACGCTACGTGGTGGAGGCGATCGAGCGCTGGATGGCGGCGGGCAACCGGCGCGACCAGGCGGCGATCCTGTACCGCTCCAACGCCCAGTCCCGCGCCTTCGAGGAGGCGCTGATGCAGCGGCGCATCCCCTACCGGGTGTACGGCGGCACCCGCTTTTTCGAGCGAGCGGAAATCAAGGATGCCCTCGCCTACCTGCGCCTCACCGCCAACCCGGCGGACGACGCCTCCTTCGAGCGGGTGGTCAACCTGCCGACCCGCGGCATCGGCGCGCGCACCGTGGAGAACCTGCGCGCCCACGCTAGGGCGCGGCAACTGTCGCTGCACGATGCGGCCCTGGACCAGCTCGCCTCGGGCGAGCTGTCCGGCCGCGCGGCGAACGCCGTGCGCGGCTTTCTGGAACTGCTGGATACCATGCGCCGGCAGACCGCCGACCACCTGCTACCGGACCGCATCGAACGGACCATCCAGTTGAGCGGCCTGACCGACCACTACGCCAAGGAACCGCACGAGAAGGGCCAGGCGCGGATCGAGAACCTGCAGGAGCTGATCACCGCCGGCAGCTATTTCACCCCGGAGGAGGAGGTGGAGGGCTCCCTGGGCGAACTGAACGCTTTCCTCGCCCACGCCGCTCTCGAGGCGGGCGAGGAACAGGGCGACGCCTGGGACGACTGCGTTCAGCTCATGACCCTGCACTCCGCCAAGGGGCTGGAGTTCGACCTGGTGTTTCTGTGCGGCCTGGAGGAGGGGCTGTTCCCCCACCAGCGCTCCGTGGAGGAGCCGGGCCGGTTGCAGGAGGAGCGGCGCCTCGCCTACGTCGGCATGACCCGGGCGCGGCAGTTTCTCTACCTCTGCTACGCCGAGAGTCGCCGCCTGCACGGCGACGTCATCTACGGCACGCCGTCGCGTTTCGTGGCGGAGGTGCCGGCGGAGCACATCCAGGAAGTTCGTCCCCGGGCGGGCAACGGCCTGGAAACGACCCGCCGCCCGTCCGGTTCGCGACCGACAGGCGGCCGTTCCGATAACCGGACGGCAAAACCCCGCTCCCCGGTGCCGCAGCAGGTCGAAGGGGGACTGTTTGTCGGTCAGCGCGTCCAGCATGAGAAATTTGGTGAAGGTGTTGTGTTGGGAGTCGAGGGCGACGGGGCCCGGCAGCGCATCCAGGTGAACTTCGCCGCCGCCGGCGCCAAATGGCTGATGGCCGCTTACGCCAACCTGCGGCCGATCTGAGCCGCCGCAGCAGACCTATAAGGACACAACCGGAGGAACACGCCATGAGCACTGAGTCGAGCGGAACCCTGCAGGGCAAGGTGTGCGTCGTCACCGGCGCCACCTCCGGCATCGGCAGGGCCACCGCCCAAGGGCTCGCCAACGCGGGCGCCGGTGTGGTGCTGGTCTGTCGTGACCACGGCCGGGGCGAGGCGACCGTCGCCGACATTGCCGCCGAGACCGGCAACCGGCCCGATCTGGTGTTGGGCGATCTGGCAGAACTTGCCCAGGTGCGCGCGGTAGCGGCAGAACTGAAATCCCGTTACCCGGCGATCCATGTGCTGATCAACAACGCCGGGGTGATGCTGGAGAGCCGGCAGCTCAGCCCGGACGGCCACGAACTGCAGTTTGCCGTGAACCACCTGGCCCCCTTCCTGCTCACCCAGTTGCTGAAGGAATCCCTGGTGGCGGGCGCCCCGTCCCGGGTGATCAACGTCGCCTCCCAGGTACACACCTCCGGCAGCATGGATTTCGACGACCTGGACTGGCGCGGCAAGTACAGCATGTTCAAGGCTTACGGTCGCTCCAAGCTGGCCAACATCATGTTCACCTACGACCTGGCGGAACGGTGGCGCGATCTGGGTATCACCATCAATGCGCTGCACCCCGGCGTCATCGACACCAACCTGGGCGGCATGCCGAAGTTCATGAAGCTCTTTCTCCCCAAGGCGGACAAGGGCGCCCGCACCTCGCTGTATCTCGCCACCAGCCCGGACGTCGCGGGGGTGACCGGCAAATACTTCAAGAACTGCAAGGAGGCGAAATCGTCGGCGGAGTCGCACGACCGCGGCATCCGTGAGCGGTTGTGGAAAATCACCACCGAACTGGTGGACCTGGAACTGGAAGCCGCCGCCTGAACCGCCCTACACCGGAACCCTGCCGATGATCCCCTTCTCCGTTCTCGACCTCTGCCCGGTGGTGGAAGGCGCTACTCCTGCCGATGCGCTGCGCAACAGCCTGGACCTCGCCCGTCACTGCGAACAGCTCGGCTACCAGCGCTACTGGCTGGCCGAACATCACGGCATGCCGGGCATCGCCAGCGCCGCCACCGCCGTCATCATCGGCCACGTGGCGGGCGGCACGTCGACCATCCGGGTCGGCTCCGGCGGCATCATGCTGCCGAACCACTCGCCGCTGGTGATCGCCGAGCAGTTCGGTACCCTGGCGTCCCTCTACCCGGGACGCATCGACCTGGGCCTCGGCCGCGCCCCCGGCACCGACCAGATGACCGCCCGCGCCCTGCGGCGGGACCTGATGACCAGCGCCGAACAGTTCCCCCAGGAGGTGGTCGCCCTGATGCGCTACCTCGGTCATGATGTCGATTACCTGGTGGGCGACCAGCCGCTACCGGAGCAGCCCCTCGCCGTACCGGGAGACGACACCCGGGTACCGATCTG
>JAYZWP010000434.1:0-2997 GCA_036142245.1 Pseudomonadota bacterium
AGTCGATATATATAACCTGATCAAATACACCCGTTCCAATCAGAATACCTGTATCAATCAGCGTCCCATCGTGAAGGCGGGGGACGTGATCGCCAGGGGCGATGTGCTGGCCGACGGCTCCTCTACCGACAAGGGAGAACTCGCCCTCGGTCAGAACATGCTGGTCGCGTTCATGCCGTGGAACGGTTACAACTTCGAGGACTCCATCATCATCTCCGAGCGGGTGGTGCAGGAGGATCGCTTCACGACCATCCATATCCAGGAACTGACCTGCGTTTCCCGCGACACCAAACTGGGACCGGAGGAGATCTCCGCGGACATTCCCAACGTGGGCGAGGGGGCTCTGGGCAAGCTGGACGAGTCCGGGATCGTCTACATCGGGGCGGAAGTGCGTCCCGGAGACATTCTCGTCGGTAAGGTGACGCCGAGGGGCGAGACCCAGATGACGCCCGAAGAAAAGCTGTTGCGCGCCATCTTCGGCGAAAAGGCGTCCGACGTGAAGGATACGTCCCTTCGGGTGCCTTCCGGCATGGTCGGTACGGTGATCGACGTGCAGGTGTTCACCCGCGACGGGGTTACCAAGGACCCCCGGACCAAGGCGATCGAGGCAGCCGAGCTGGCGCGCATCAAACAGGACTTTGATGACCAGTTCCGTATCGTCGCGGACGATGCGCATCAGAGGGTGCGTCGGGCCTTGCTTGGCAAGGCGGCCGCGGCGGGTCCGAACAGGCTGGCCGCCGGCACCAAGATTTCCGCGGCTTACCTGGATGAACTGGATGTTTCCCAGTGGTCCAAGATTGCCCTTGAGGACGAGGAGGCTTCCCTGCGTATCGGCCAGATCTTCGAACAGCTCGATCAGCTGCGCGGTGAGTTCGCGGATCGTCTCGAGGAGAAGCGGCAGACGCTGACCACCTGCGACGAACTGCCGCCGGGCGTGCTGAAAATGGTCAAGGTCTACGTTGCCCAGAAACGCCGTGTCCAGCCGGGCGACAAGATGGCGGGCAGGCACGGCAACAAGGGCGTCATCTCGGTCATCGTGCCGGTTGAGGATATGCCATACACAGAGGATGGCACGCCGGTCGACATCATCCTGAACCCGCTGGGTGTCCCGTCCCGCATGAACGTCGGGCAGGTACTGGAAACCCACCTGGGTCTTGCCGCCAAGGCGCTGGGTCTGCAGATCGGTCGGCTGCTGGATGCGGGGGGTGAGATTAAGACGCTGCGCGCGAAGCTCGATGAGATCTACAGCATGGGCGATACGCATGAGGATCTCGCCGAATTGAGCGACGACGAAGTCCGGACTCTGGCGGGTAACCTGCGGGGCGGCGTCCCGATGGCAACGCCCGTGTTCGACGGTGCCAGCGAACAGCACATCAAGCAGATGCTCAGTGCCGCGACGTTGCCGCTGGATGGCCAGGCGCGGCTGCGAGATGGCCGCACCGGTGATTTGTTCGATCGGCCGGTCACCGTCGGGTACATGTACATGTTGAAGCTGAATCACCTCGTCGATGACAAGATGCACGCCCGGTCGACCGGACCGTACAGTCTTGTCACCCAGCAACCGCTCGGCGGTAAGGCACAGTTCGGCGGGCAGCGGTTCGGTGAGATGGAAGTGTGGGCGCTGGAGGCTTACGGCGCCGCTTATACGTTGCAGGAAATGCTCACTGTGAAGTCGGATGACGTGAGTGGGCGTACCAAGATGTACAAGAACGTGGTCGATGGCGAGTACGACATGGAGGCAGGCATGCCGGAGTCATTCAACGTGCTCGTGAAGGAAATTCGGTCGCTCGGTATCGACATCGAACTGGAGCACGCGTAAGTGGGACGGCGAGCATTGCGCATGATCCACCGCGTCACGCATTCCCAGTTGGAACGAAAGGAGATGGGCCAGTGAGAGAGTTGCTCAACCTGATGAAGCAGAACACCCAGTTCGAGGATTTCGATTCCTTTCGAATCGGGCTGGCGTCCCCGGAGAAGATCCGCTCCTGGTCGTGGGGAGAAGTGAAAAAGCCGGAGACCATCAACTACAGGACCTTCAAGCCGGAGCGGGATGGGTTGTTCTGCGCCAAAATCTTCGGCCCGGTGAAGGATTACGAGTGCCTGTGCGGCAAGTACAAGCGCCTCAAGCATCGCGGCGTCATTTGCGAGAAGTGCGGCGTCGAGGTGACCTTGACCAAGGTGCGGCGCGAGCGCATGGGGCACATCGAACTGGCGAGCCCCACCGCCCACATCTGGTATTTGAAGTCGCTGCCCTCGCGTATGGGCATGGTGCTCGACATGGGGCTCGGCGAAATCGAACGGGTGCTCTATTTCGAGGCCTACGTCGTGATCGATCCCGGCATGACTGAACTCGAACGTGGCCAGTTGCTCACGGAAGAGGAGTATCTGGACGCCAGGGAACAGCATGGCGACGAGTTCGATGCCCGGATGGGTGCCGAGGCGGTCCGTGAATTGCTTCAGGACATTGATCTGCAAACCGAAATGGTCGCGCTGCGCGAGGAGATCGCCGAGACCAATTCCGAGGCGAAATATAAGAAGCTGGTGCGCCGTCTGAAGCTGATCGAGGCGTTCGTGGAGTCCGGTAACAAACCGGAATGGATGGTAATGACGGTATTGCCGGTGTTGCCGCCGGACCTACGTCCCCTGGTGCCTTTGGATGGCGGGCGTTTCGCGACCTCTGATCTGAACGACCTGTACCGGCGGGTGATCAACCGCAACAACCGGTTGAAGCGGCTGCTGGACCTCAACGCACCGGACATCATCGTGCGTAACGAGAAGCGCATGCTGCAGGAAGCGGTCGACGCGCTGCTCGACAACGGTCGTCGCGGCCGCGTTATCACGGGAACCAACAAGCGGCCACTGAAGTCGCTGGCGGACATGATCAAGGGCAAGCAGGGCCGTTTTCGCCAGAACCTTCTCGGCAAGCGGGTCGACTACTCGGGTCGTTCCGTGATCGTAGTGGGGCCCCAGTTGAAGCTCCATCAATGCGGTTTGCCG
>JAYZWP010000435.1:0-5162 GCA_036142245.1 Pseudomonadota bacterium
TACCCTCGATTGGAACGTCTAATTACGAACACCCACCTCATATGTCTCCTTACTACCCCAGCACTGCCTAACCTCAGATACTTGGCTGTTCGAAGACCGTGGTAGACGTCACAATAAACGATCGGCCTATGGTGCACTTGAGGATGCCCAAGCTCGGTCTCACCATGACCGAGGGGACCCTGTCGCAGTGGCTCGTCCCGCCGGGAAGTTCTTTTCGGCAGGGTGATCTGGTGGCGGTGGTGGAGACCGACAAGATCGCCAGCGATCTGGAGGCTCCGGCCGACGGCGAACTGCTGGAAGTGCTGGTCCGCGAAGGGGAGACAGTGCCGGTGGGGGCGTTGCTGGCACGCTGCCGGTTTGCGGATGACGCCGGTCTCCCCGGTCAGGATGAGCCGACAACCACCGCAGCGGCGACACCACAGATGGTGGCTGAAGCGGTCCCTGCATCGCCCGATGCCGAATCCGCACCGTCGGTCCCTGCGCTGATGAACACTTCGGCGGCAACGATCGGCGGGCGGGTGGTCGCGACCCCCTATGCCCGCCGGCTGGCCCGGGCAGGCGATGTCGATCTGCGCGCCCTGGCGGGCAGCGGACCGGGCGGGCGTATCGTCGCCCGCGACGTGGTGCAAGTTCCGGATTCCGCACCGACCCTCGCTACCGCCAACGACAGCTTCGAGCCCACTCCAACCGCCTCAGCAGCCAACCTCACCCGACTCTCCCTGGAGATCGCTGTCGAGCCGCTCGACCGTCTGATGGTCGCCTTAAACCGCCACGGTCGGGCGCCCGAAATCGGATTACCCGCCCTGGTGACCGTTGCGGCGGCCCGCGCTCTGGACGAGGCGAGCGTGGAAAATCCGGTGATTCGGGTGGTCACCCTGGAGAACGGCGCCGAAGCGAGCCGGGAAACCAGAGCCCCTGGCCTGCTGGAGGTCGCGAGCGCACTCGCCGCCGACGCGACAGCGCCGTCCCTGCCCGCCGCCCTGACGGTGCAGGATTTCACCGCTACCCGTTTCGACCGGGCGGAGTTACCGCCACCGCCCGGCTGCACCGCCGGGCTGGTGGTGACGCGCGCCAGCGCCGGTCTGCGGCTGACCCTGACCGGCCCGGACGGCCCGGCAGCCGCGGCACGGTTGCTCGACGCCATCGCCGCGGCACTGGAGAATCCCTGGTCCCTGCTGCTGAGCTAGCCTGTCGGGAGCCCTGAATTGTAAGAGCTTCCCGTCCGGGGCAGGATGCCCCGGCATCAATCAATGACGCGAGTTATCGATTGATGGAGCGCAGCGCGGGCAGGTACCGCGCTGCAGCGAGCTGAATGACGCCATGGGGGATGTGATTCAGAGTTTTGATGAGCGCATCCAGCCCCGCCGCAACGCCTCGAACCGGAGATACCGATGGATTTCGACCTGACCGAAGAGCAACGCATCATCAGCGATACAGCGCGGCGCATGGGGGAGGAGTTCGGGCTCGACTACTGGTACGACAAGGACCGCAATCTCGCCTTTCCCGAGGAACTCTGGCAGGCGGTCTGCGATGCCGGCTTCTGCGGGGTGGCGCTGCCTGAGGCGTACGGCGGCAGCGACCTCGGCATGCTGGAAATGGCGCTGATCATCGAGAACCTGGCCGCGGGTGGCGGCGGCTCCACCCTGGGCCAGCTGTTCATGCTGAATCCGATATTCGGCGGCGTCTCGGTCTCCCGCTACGGCTCAGAGGCCATGAAGCAGGCGCTGCTGCCGGGGCTGATCAAGGGCGAGATCCGCTTCGCCATGGGGCTCACCGAGCCCAACGCCGGCAGCAACAGTCTGGAGATCCAGACCTTCGCCGAAGCGGACGGCGATGGCTGGCGGGTCAACGGCCAGAAGATCTGGATCACCGGAGTCACGGAGGGGCAGAAGATTCTGCTGGTAGCCCGCACCAAGCGGGTGGACGAGGTGGAGCGGCGCACCCAGGGGCTGACCCTGTTCATGCTCGACATCGACCGCGCGGGGATCGAGTACAGCAAGATCGAAAAGCTGGGCACCAACACCCTGTCGTCATGCAGTATCTTTCTGCACAACGTCCGGATCGAGCCGGACGAACTGGTCGGCACCCTGGACGGCGGCTGGTACGAACTGCTGGACGTGCTCAACACCGAGCGGATCGTCACCACCGCCGGGCTGGTGGGCGCCGGGGAACTGGCAATCCGCCAGGCGGTGGAGTACGCCGGGGTGCGCAAGGTGTTCGGCAACCGGCCCATCGGCAGCTACCAGGGGGTGCAGTTCCCGCTGGCCCAGGCCCATGCCGAACTGGAGTGCGCCCGACTGATGAACTACAAGGCGGCGAGCCTGTGCGACCAGGGCAAGCCCTTTGGCAGTGAGTCCAACAGGGCGAAGCTGATCGCCTCCCAGGCCGCCTCCGCCGCCATCGAGCACGCCATGCAGACGCTCGGCGGCATGGGCTACGCCCGGGAATCCCATCTGGAGCGGCTCTGGCGCGACGCGCGGCTGTTCCGCTTCGCCCCGGTGGCGGAGGAGATGATCTTGAACTTCATCGCCAACCACGATCTGGGGATGCCGCGGGGGTACTGAGCGGCGATAACTCAAACGCACACCTTCGGCGTGCGTCCGGGCTTTGGGAGCGAAGGGACGCGCTGAAACACCTCTGTAACGACATGGCAATAAATTTGTAGCAATTCGCCTCTTCCAGCACGCGGACCCGGGACGCAACACCAAGCACCATGGACACCGAACAGGACGCCTACTTCCACCGCGTGGAGCGGCGCAGCAACGTCGATTACATGCTGCGCACTACCCAGCAGCACCACGTCCACCTGAGCGCCATGGCGGATCAGAAGGCGAGCATCCTGGTAGGTGCCGAGGCGATTATGCTCACGCTGCTGTTCAATCAGCTGCAGAACCACGGCATTCAACCCGCGCTGGTGGTGTTGACCGGGTTTATTTTCGCGTCCGCTGTCTTTGCCTTCATGGCGGTTATGCCGCGCGCCAAGGGCGCCGGCCCTGAGTCGCCCAATTTCAACTGGCTGTTCTTCGGCAGTTTCGCCCAGGTGGAGCCGGAGACCTACTTCCGCCACATGTCGGAGCTGTTGCAGAACGACGCGCAGGTGTATCACGTCATCCTGCGGGACATTCATCAGCTCGGCACGCTCCTCTACCGAAAAAAATACCGCTATCTGAGTATCGCCTACCGGCTGTTCCTGGCCGGCGTGGTGGCAACCGTACTCACACTGGTGGCGGAGCACGTCGGTTTGGTTTGAGGACTCTGGATCACCGTAACCTAGGCGCGACATCCTGACCCGATCCGAGGGCTGGTGTCGCGATTTTTAACTGCCGATCGGCAGACCTCTGATCGCGTTCCAGAGCCAGTAGGCACTGATTCTTACATCGGTTGTCGGCCGACAACGGGAAAAATCGCGCCGCCAGGATGTCGAAATTCTTAACGATCACTCTGCTCCATGAATGAATAACACTCCGCTTTCGAAGCAAAAACAACACCTTGGCTGGCTGGCATGTCGTTTGCGTGCGCCGGGGTGCTCGTGCGGCGCACGGCAATCCAATCGCATAAGCTGCGTCATCGCTCACGAAGGGGCGGAGGGGTAGATTAAGGAGTCGACACATCATGCGTAACAAGTCCTTGCCCTTGATTCTCGGTCTTTCGGCTTTAGTGATCGGATCGGTTCCCGCCGCACAAGCTGTGGTGATCCTCGATACAGCGTCGCAAACCAGTGGGGGGTCCACGACGTTGATAGAAACCTCCATCACTGACCAGGATCCGTTGGGGCAATCCTTCACACTCAGTTCGGGCTTCAACAACCTGCAAATCGGCGGTGTCCTGAGGGATGTTAATGACTCCCTCGCACCCACATTCGACGTGACCATCTCCCTGGTGAGCGGTTTGGGCGTCGGGGGGCCCTTGTTGGGGTCGGTCTCCTTTACGCTGGCGGATGGTTTCGATGGGCTTCACATGGAGGATTTTTCCTCGCTGGGAACCGTGGCGGCTGGTGATTACACCGTACTTTTTTCCACTGGAGGGACGGGCCGAGGCGCGTTGCGAATCACTCAGGAGGCAGGCGATCCCGACAGCGATCCCTATAACGATGATGGCTTGTTTCCGCTTGCCTCGAGCAGAGATTTCATGGTCCGGGTGACCGGTGACGAAGTCACTTCAGTGCCGGAGCCTGGCTTCGCGGCGCTGCTAAGCCTCGCGCTGGCCGGCTTGGGTATAGTTTCTTTGAATCGCCGCAGTCTTACCTGAAGACCGTCGCTCCACTGATGAAAAACCGCGTGGCGAAGTTCCGCCACGCGGTTTTTTTTATGCGCGATCAATAGATCGCTGCGCGGAAGCGTGACGCTGCTTTTCCTGCCTCGCTGACGGGTAAATGTTCTTCGGCACCAAAAAGTCTTTACTAAACTGACCCACTGCGATAATTGGGCCTCTACAGCGGAGACGAAGCATGACCACTCTCAGCGTCAACGGCGATATCCACGAAGTAACGGCGCCAGCGGATAAGCCCCTGCTCTGGGTGCTGCGGGATGATCTGAAACTCACCGGCACCAAGTACGGCTGCGGTATCGGCCAGTGTTCCGCCTGTACGGTGCACCTGGACGGCGCGGCGACCCAAAGCTGCACCACGCCCCTCGGCGCGGTGGGCGAGCGTGCCGTCACCACCATCGAAGGTCTGGCCACGGATCGCGCCCACCCGGTGCAGCGGGCCTGGATGGAACTCGAGGTCCCGCAATGCGGTTACTGCCAGAGCGGCCAGATCATGGCGGCCGCGGCCCTGTTGGCTGTGAACCAAGCGCCTGACGATCATCAGATCGACGCAGCGATGCGCCCCAACCTGTGCCGCTGCGGCACCTACCAGCGGGTGCGCGCTGCCATCCACCGCGCGGCGGAGCCGTCGGCATGAACCGCCCGGAACACCCTGTCGTCTACTCGCGCCGGCAATTTCTGAAGGCGGGTGGCGCCGCCGGCGGCGGCTTGCTGGTGGCTTTGCAACTGCCGCTGGTCGGCTGCACGGGCGAGGAGCAGCAACCAACGGCCGAGCTTGAGGGCGGTGACAAACCGGCTCCCGAGCAATTCCGCCCCAACGCTTTCGTGCGCATCGCGCCGAGCGGTGATGTGATTCTGACGGTGCACAAGTCGGAGATGGGCCAGGGGGTCCACAC
>JAYZWP010000436.1:0-7977 GCA_036142245.1 Pseudomonadota bacterium
CAGATCGGGGAGCCGCAGGATCTTCTCGAGGCGGCAGAAAGTGCGCCGGTGGTGCGACTGATCAACGCCATCCTCGCCGAAGCCATTCGCGAAGGCGCCTCCGATATCCATCTCGAACCCTATGAACAGCGGCTTGCGGTGCGGTTTCGCGTCGATGGCGTGTTGCGGGAGGTGTTGGCGCCAAACCGCACGCTGGCCGGTCTGCTCACCTCCCGCATCAAGGTGATGGCGAAACTCGATATTGCCGAGAAACGCCTGCCACAGGATGGCCGGATTTCGGTCCAGGTCGCGGGTCGTGCGGTCGATCTGCGGGTGTCGACCATCCCCTCCGCCCACGGCGAGCGGGTGGTGCTCAGGTTGCTCGACAAGCAGGCCGGCAGGCTCGATCTGGCCCAACTCGGATTTTCCGAGGAGATGGCGCGCTCGATCGAGGCGCTGGTACACCGGGCGCATGGCATTCTCCTGGTGACCGGACCCACCGGCTCGGGCAAGACGACCACGCTCTACGCGATGCTCTCGCGGCTGAACGATCTGAGCCGCAACATCATGACCGTTGAAGACCCGATCGAGTACTACATCGACGGCATCGCCCAGACCCAGGTCAATCCCCGGATCGACCTGAGCTTCGCGCGCGGTCTGCGCGCCATTCTGCGCCAGGATCCCGACGTGGTGATGGTGGGCGAGATCCGTGATCTGGAGACCGCGCAGATTGCGGTCCAGGCGAGCCTGACCGGGCACCTGGTGTTATCGACGCTGCACACCAACAGCGCCGTTGGGGCGGTGACGCGACTGCGGGACATGGGCATCGAGTCCTTTCTGCTCTCCTCGTCTCTGCTCGGCGTGCTGGCGCAACGGCTGGTCCGCACCCTTTGCAGGACCTGCCGCGAGCCCTATGCCGCGGATGCGGTCACCGCGGCGCGTCTCGGATTGCGGGAAGTTCCCGACGCGCGGTTGTTTCGGGCCGTCGGATGTGACCAGTGCGGGGGCACCGGCTACCGCGGCCGGGCCGGTATTTTCGAGCTGTTTCAGGTTTCCGATACCGTGCGCACTCTGATCCACGATGGGGCCGATGACCAAACACTCGCCGGTGCGGCGCCGGCGCGACGCTCACTGTTCGCCGATGGCCGCAGCCGCGTATTGCGGGGTGATACCACGATCGAGGAGTTATTGCGGGTTACTCAGCATGACTGAGTCCTGGCGGCGGTGGCGTACATGACGGCCTTCGAATACCAGGCGCTGGATGCACGCGGGCGCACCCGGCAGGGAGTGCTGGAAGGAGATAACGCCCGCCAGGCGCGCCAGCGGCTGCGTCACCAGGGGCTGATCCCGCTGCGGGTCGAAGCGGTGGGCGACGCGCGGCGTCAGCGCCGCCTCGCCCTGGGTGGCGACCGCCTCGGCGGGCGTGAACTCGCGCTGTTGACCCGACAGCTCGCGACCTTGGTGAAGTCGGGCCTGCCGGTGGCGGAAGCCCTGGAGATGGCCGCGCGGCAGAGTGCCAGTCAGCGGGGCCGCCGGATCCTCGCGGCGGTCCGTACCCGGGTTCTGGAGGGGCACAGTCTGGCCGACGGCCTGGCCGGGTTCCCGGGTGTCTTCCCGCCGCTTTACCGTGCCACGGTCACCGCCGGCGAGCATGCCGGCCGACTGGCCGACGTGTTGCAGCGGCTCGCCGACTACACCGAGCGGCGCCATGCCTTGCAGCGGCGGCTTGTCACGGCACTTTTCTATCCAGCGCTGCTGACGCTGGTGGCGATCGTCGTGGTGGCGGCGCTGCTGGCTTATGTCGTGCCCCAGGTCGTGCAGGTATTCGACAGCATAGACGCCGACCTGCCCTGGCTGACTCGGGCACTCATCTCGCTCAGTGAACTGACCCAGTCCTGGGGATGGCTGGCGCTGGTCGTGCTGGCCGCCGGAACCATGGCGTGGGCGCTGCTGCTGCGGTTGCCCGGCCCCCGGCTGTGGTGGCACGGAACACTGCTGCGTGTGCCGCTCGCGGGGAAGTTGCACGCCACCGCCCAGATCAGCCGGTTCAGCCGCACCTTGAGTATTCTGGTGCGCAGTGGCGTGGGGTTGCTGGATGCGCTCAACATCAGCGCGGGGGTGCTGGACAACCGGGTGCTGCGCGGAGCGGTGCAGCGGGCAGCGGCGCGGGTGCGGGAGGGTACGTCGCTACACCTTGCCCTGGAGCGCGAGCGATATTTCCCGCCGCTGCTGGTGCATTTCATTGCCAGCGGGGAGGCTGGCGGCAACCTCGACGAGATGCTGGAGCACGCCACCGACATGCAGGAAAGCGATCTGGAAGCGCTGCTCACCACGGGTGTCGCCCTGTTCGAGCCGTTGCTGATCCTGGTGATGGGCGGCATAGTACTGGCGATCGTCATCGCCATTCTGCTGCCGGTTTTCGAACTCAACCGACTGGTCCAGTAAGTATCATGCACCCTACCCCCGCACGGCCAATGCTCGGTTTTACCCTCATCGAAGTGATGGTGGTGGTGGTGATTCTTGGTGTCCTGGCGGCGCTGGTGGTGCCGCGCATCATGTCGCGCCCGGGTGAGGCCCGGGTCACCCGCGCATTGCAGGATATCCGCACCATCGAGGCGGCCTTGGACCTCTACAAGCTGGATAACTTCCGTTATCCCACCACCGAGCAGGGACTCTCGGCTCTGGTTGAGAAGCCCCTCACCGAACCGGTGCCGCGCAACTGGAAAAGCGATGGCTACCTGGCGCGAATGCCACTGGACCCCTGGGGTGGTGCGTACCACTACGCCAACCCCGGCAGCCAGAGTGCGCTCGACATCTTCTCCTACGGTGCGGACGGCCGGCCAGGCGGTGACGGGGAGGACCGTGACATCGGTAACTGGAACCTGAACTGAGGGCCATCCCGATGCCCGGTTCCGTACGGCGGCATGGGGAGACGTCATGCGCCGGCTTTACCCTGATCGAACTGCTGCTGGTGGTGGCGATCGTTGGCGTGGTGCTCGCCAGCGTGCGTTTCGGCCTGGCGGGTCTCGGCGGAGAACGCCAACTCGATGCCGAGGCGCAGCGCCTGACCCAGTTGCTGCGTCTGTTGAGTGATCAGACCGTTTTGACCGGAATGGACTACGGCCTGGTGGTGACCGGGCAGGGGTATGAGTTCGCGCGTTACGGGGCTGACGGGTGGGAGCCGCTGGCCGCCGATCGATTGTTGCGCCCCCGGGTGCTGCCGGATGGCATGCGCCTTCGTGTCCGCGCCGAAGGGTTGCCGGTCCAAACCGGTTCGTCAGCCGATGGAGACCGGTTGTCGCCGCAGGTGCTGGTACTCGCCAACGGCGATTTTCTGTCCCAGGAGATCGAAATTCACCATCCCGACATCGGCGCGGTTCGCACGCTCATCAGCGATCCGGAACAGGGCTTCATCCTGGCCCGCGCCGGATCGGCAACGGGAGAATGATCGTGGCCGACCGGCGATACTGCGCGGGCTTCACGCTGCTCGAGTTGATCGTGGCGCTCGCGGTCATCACGGTGGTCATGGCGGCGTTACACACCACCGGGCAGACCGCATCGCGCGGCGGCGGTTATCTGGAAGAGCGAACCCTGGCCAGTTGGGTCGCCGCCAACGAGTTGGCGCGGCTGCGTCTGAACGGCGGTTGGCCGGAACTCGGTGAACTGGAGGGGGACGTGACCATGGCGCATCGGGAGTGGCACTGGCACGCACGCATCCTGCCAACCCCGGACCCCGGGGTGCGCCGTGCGGAACTTACCGTAGCGCTGCTGCTGGACGGGACGTCGGCGGATCGTGCCAGCCTGACCGGATTCCTGACCCAATGATGCGGCGGCACGGCACGGCGCGGGGGTTCACGTTGATGGAGCTGCTGGTCGCCGTGGCCCTGTTTGCCGTGGTGAGCGCGGTCGCCTACGCCGGATTGCGAGCCGCCATGACGACGCGCCAGGCCGCCGAGTCGCACGCCGAGCGGATCGCCGAGTTGCAGCGTGCCTTCGCGCAACTGGCGCTCGACCTCAGCCAACTGGCGGATCGCCCCGGGCGCGACGCGCAGGGACAGACCGATGCCGCGTTCGAGTTGACCGGTACCGGCGCGTTGCCGTCGCTCGAACTGGTGCGCGGCGGGCGAACCAACCCGGCCGGACTGCCGCGCTCGAACCTGCAGCGGATCGAGTATCGCCGGGTCGAGGATCGGCTGGAACGTCTGGCCTGGTCCAACCTCGATCGGGTCCAGGGAGAAACCCCGAACGCGCGGGTGTTGCTTGCCGGCGTCACGGGTGTTGCGTGGCGGTTTGTCGACGGTGATGGCGCCTGGCATGAAGCGTGGCCGCCGGTGCGACGATCGGCGGCCGTCGCGGGCGTTCCGGCGGGGGTTGAACTGGTGCTCGGTACCGACCAGGGCGACATCAGGCGGTTGTTCACGACCGGGGTGGGATCGTGACATCTTCCGTTCTCGTGCGGCGGCGGGGGCGACCTTCCTCCCGGTGGTGCCGCCAGGATAGGGGCCAGAACGGGGTGGCGCTGATAACCGCGTTGCTGGTCGCGGCGCTGGGTACCATCCTTGCGGTCGCCATGGCGCACCGTCAGCAAGTGGAGATTCGTCGCACGGAGAATCTCATCAAGTGGCAGCAGGCCGCGGCCTTTGCCGACGCCGTCGCCGACTGGGGTGGGGTTATCCTCGCGCGGGACGGGGAGGCGGGGTCGGTCGATTCTCTCGATGAGTCCTGGGCCAGTCTGCTTCCTCCCATGGTCATCGAGGAGGGTTCCCTGTGGGGTCGTATCGAGGATCTGCAGGGGCGCTTCAACCTCAATAATCTTGCCGCGGCGGACGCCGTTGGCGAGGCGAGCCGCCACCGCTTTTTGAGGTTGCTGGATCTCCTCGACCTCGACTACGCGCTGCTGGATGCCGTCATCGACTGGCAGGACGGTGATTCGGATGTGGCCGGACCGGGCGGCGCGGAGGACGACTTCTACACGCGGCTCACACCGCCCTACCGGACCGCCAACCGGCCCTTCACTGAACTGTCCGAGTTACGCCTGGTGCGCGGCATCTCTCCGGAAGTCTACGCCCGACTCACACCCCATCTCGCGGCACTGCCGCCCGGGACTGCTCTGAACATCAACACCGCCGGCGCCATCGTGCTGGCCGCCCTTTCGGATTCCCTGGACCCGGTCTCCGCCGAACTGTTTCGGGATCGGCAGCAGGATGGCGGGTTTCAGACCGTGGAAGCGTTCGCCAGTCAGCGGCAATTCGACGCTTTCCCCCTCGAAACGGCGGGGCTGGCGGTTTCCAGCAGCCACTTCCTGGTCACCGCGGCCGTCAACATCAACGAGTTCACGCTGCGCGAGCAGCGCTGGTTGATCCGCTCCGGCGCCTCCGTATACCGCGCGGCGCGGCGCTACGGCAGCTTCGACTGACGATGTCTGAGGAATTGCTCATCCGCTGCGGTCTGGGAGGTCTGCGAACCGCCCGGTGCCGCCTGGACGGCGAATCGATCGCGCTGGAGCAGAGTATCGGGCGCCTCACGCACGGCGAGAGCGATATCACCCTGTTGCTCGATAGCCGGGACGTGCTGCTGACCACCGCCGAGCTGCCCACCCGCGGACGGCGCAAGGCGCGCGCCGCGGCCCCGTTCGCGGTGGAGGAGCAGGTGGCCGCGGATCTGGACATGCAGTTCGTTACGCTCGGACCGCGCAGTGGTCACTCCTTCGCCGTGGCGGTGGTGGCGCGCCAGCGGCTCGAAAACCTGCTGGACGAACTGGCGCAACTCGGTATCGCGGTTCGGCGGGTCATTCCCGACGTGTTGGCGCTGCCGTTAGAGGAGGGCCGCTGGACCGTGGCGGAGTGTGCCGATGCGCTGCTGGTGCGCTGCGGGCCCATGAAGGGGTTCAGCTGTGACCTGGTGTCGGCCGGTGAACTGCTGGGTGCGGCGGTCGCGGCAGAGACGCCGCCGCCAGCGGTACTCGCGATCGGACGTTTCGCGACATTCGATATCGACGCCTGGGCAGCCGCGCAAGGTGTCGATCTGAAGCACCGCGATGAACAGGCTGCGGTGCTGACGCTGTTCGACATCGATGTCGGTGACTCGATGGATCTTCTTCCCGACGATCTACGGCCCGTTCACCCCCTCGGGAGACGCTGGATGTACGCGGCGACCGTGCTGCTGCTCGCGACGGTCGTGCTGCACTTGACAAACCTGTCGCTCGAGCGGCGCGAGTTGAACCGGCAGGCCGAAGCCTTGCAGCGGGCCGTGGAAGCCAGTTTTCTCGCGGTCGCGCCCGCCGGCGCGCCGGTGCATGATCCGTTGGGTCAGTTGACGCGGCTTGCGCAGGAAGTCGAGAGAGGACCCGCCCGGGGGAACCTGCTGGCGTTACTCGCTGACCTGACGACCGCCCTGAATGAACAGAGCGTCGGAACCGGAACCCTGGCGGTTACCTCATTGCGGTTCCAGCACGGTGAAGCCGAATTGACTATGACCGGCGGCAGCGCCGCGCAGATCGAGGCTCTGGCGCGCAGTTTGTCGAGATCGGCGGAACGGATCGCCAAGGTCGTGTCGACCACCTCGGTGGCCGGTGGAACCGAAGGCCGGCTGCTGGTGACCCCTCGGTGAAGGCGACAGCCGTGATCGCGACCTTGCGGCGGCATCGGTCCATGGCGATCCGGGTGGCGGTGGTGCTTGGCGTCTGGCTGCTTCTGGCGACCCTGGGGAGCGCCTCGAATCAATCCGCGCGAGTGCGCAACGCGAATCTCGCTGCTCAGGCAGAACAGGCGCGGACCCAGGCAGCGCAGGTGCAGGTTCTGCGTAATCAGCGCCATCCGCGCCCCGCCGCAAGCAGCCTGTCGCTGATGACTCTTACCGAACAGGGTGCCAAACGGCACCGGCTGGACACCGCGTTGAAGCAGATGGATCCCCAGGACGAGCATCACTTGCGGGTGATTCTGCGCGACGCCCGGTTCGACGACATGATGCTCTGGTGGGGACAACTGCACACCGAAGCGGGTGTCTCGGTGACCGATGCCGAAATCAGTGCCGGAAGTGTGTCGGGTCTGGTCAATGCACAAGCGACGCTGTCGCGGCAATGAGGTGGACCTGGTGGCTGGCAGTCGCCGTGATCGCCTTGATGAGCATCGTCGCGAGCGCGCCGGCCCGTCTGGTGTGGGGCCCGCTGGCGCGAACCGAACCGGCGCTGCATCTGTCCGGATTTCACGGCACGCTCTGGCGAGGCTCGATAGAGGAACTGCGCTGGCGCGACCTGGGACCGGCGACGCTGCATTGGCGGGTGCGCTACCTGCCGCTCGCCGTCGGCCGACTGACGGTGGACGGTGTGCTGGAGGCGCCATGGGGCGAAGCCGGGGTGTTTTGGCAGCGACGTACCGGATCAGATTCGAGCTGGCAAATCGACTCTTTGCGGGTCGATCTGGAGCGCGTCCCCTGGATAGGACTGGGTGTGCCGTTTCGCCTGAAAGGGCACGTATCGACCGACAGGGAGTTCTTTATCGCCGGCGATGCGGCGGTTCCGCACGACGCGCGGGGCACCATGGCGTGGCGGGGCGCTGGCGTTACCGCTCCCCTTGGAGTGGATCTGGGGGATGTCACCGCCACGCCGCAAGAGAGTAACTCTGCGGGGATCCGTTGGCGTATTACCAATCGCGGCGGCGATCTGGCGATTGCGGGTCTGTTCAGCATCGCCCGGGAGGGGCGATATCAGTTCTCCGCTACCCTGACGCCTCGCGCAACCGGCAGCGAGGAGTTGCGGCAAATGCTTGACTGGATGTTGGCGAAAAACGGCGACGCCGGAAATGTCGGGGAATACCGGTTGGAATTCGCCGGGCGTCTGGGCGGCGCCGGGAGCCGGTGATCTCGTCCTTTATACTGAGCGGTCAATTCGATACCACGGCCAAGATCGTCGTTGCCATTGTGTTCAAGCGTGCTTTTATCGCCAGCCTGAGTACCTTCCGGGCTCTCTTCTGGACTCTCTTCTGGACTCTCTTCTGGACT
>JAYZWP010000437.1:0-3192 GCA_036142245.1 Pseudomonadota bacterium
AGGTTGTAGGCAGCGCTTTGCGTTACCGCGCTCAAAGTCCACTTATTGATTCTCTGTTGAACGAGATCGGCATCGATGGCTCAGGATTGGGTGGATTGACCGACGTCTTAAAGACCTCATCCGGCGGAGGCAGTGGAAAATCCACCTCATCCGGTTCGGTCGATTAACCTTCGACAGCCTAAGGGTGGAGCACAGGTTCCAGAATCTCGAATCCCTGTGTAACTACCTAAACCGACGATGAGTCTCCGGCAAGGAATGATGGTACTCGATGCCGTCATTGAGGGGCCAAGTCGGCAAATGAGAAACCGCTGTCGCGCACGGTCACGACAATGAACAGGAGCAGGGCGCCCGGCACGAAGGTGGCCAACTGCCAGCTCGTGACACCGAACCACCATCCCAGGAGTATCGCTGCGGTGACCAAGACCGAAGTAACGAGCCGATACCCGGATGATTTCGGCGGCGTGAACAGGGCGCGCTGATGTCCCACCGGGAGCCCGTTCTTGGTCAGGATGCAATCGAATATCCCGTTGGTGAGCGATTCGCTGGAAAGCGTTACCTGATACTCATCGTTCTGCCGCGTGAACGTGTGGGTGGCGCCACGCAAAACATGGCGTTGGGTCGATACCACCTCGCCGTCCACGACCACCTTCTGATTGCCTGACAACGCGCCGCACCAGACGCCAATCCGGCGGCGCCCGCTGTCTTGGAATACGAACCAGAGTCCGGACAGGAAGCTGGCGGTGGAGGTGGCGGGGAGGTGCCGCATCGTACTTCTAATTAGCGCGTATTGAGGTGATGGTACTCAGCACAAAACGCTTCACATGATAAAGCCGTCAGGTCGAAGGCACCGACCGGATGCTTGCGCATCAGCCTCAGCGAGTCGTTACAGAACCGCTTAGGCGATTGTCGGGTTCTGGCGCCGAATGGCGGTTTTGTGTCATGGCAGTCGAGGATGCCGTCGAAAAGGGGTTTAATGTGCTTGGCCAGTTTGACCGGTCTTTCGGTAGGCGATCGTGGCGCCAACCAACAGCTGAAACGGGAACTACGGCGCCCCGGCCAGGGTTTTCGTTTCGCTCGCTATCTGATCGAAAGCCTGCAGGAAAAGCTCCACCGGTTGGGCGCCGGACAGCGCGTACTTTTCCCCGATGACGAAGTGGGGTACCCCTTGAACGCCACTGCGGCGGGCCTGTTCAGATCGTGTTCGTACGGCCGCCCGGGCGTCGTCGTCAGACAGCGCATGGGATATCTCGTGGTCAGTTATCCCGGCGCTGGTGGCGATGGCGCGTAGCGTATCGGGGTCGCCAACATCACACCCTTGTACCAGAAAGGCGGTAAACAGCGCCTCCACGACCCGGTTTTGCCGCTCCGCGTCCCCATCCTCCCCGAAAGCGGCCTCGATCAGTGCGTGGGCGCTCAGGGTGTTGGGTTGCCGTTCGATGCCGCCGAGGTTCAGTGCCAGACCCGCCGCAGCGGCGGCGTTCTCCACGCGCTGGAAGATCGCCTGCAGGCGGCTTTGGTCCGCCCCGAACTTTCGTCGGGCGTAATCGGCGCGGCGCATGCCCCCCGGCGGCAGATCGGGGTTCAGCTCAAACGGGTGCCAACGAACAGCGAATGCAATACCCGGGCGCTGCGCCATCGCAGCTTCCAGGTGCCGCTTACCGATAAAGCACCAGGGGCAGACGACGTCGGAGGTGATATCGATGTACATAACCTATTCCGGGTGGTGAGCATTGCGGTCTACTCTACAATTCGGGTTCGAGCGTGAAGCTCATACCAAGCATGCAAATTTTCATTAGCTGTCATCTTAGGAGAACGTGAATGCGCCGCCTTGTTGCGATTTCAGCAGTGCTCGGATTCTTGATTTTGTTGTCGGGATGTTCGGCGCCACCCAAGAAGCTTGCTGTTGAGAAACTGACCGGGGTGAACCGTATTGCCGTCGTCAGCCTGTTGGGCGAAGAGCTGGAGGGCAAGTACGTAGGCTGGACCGCATTCAACAACAAACACTGGTTGAGCGAACCGACGGACTGGGGGTTGAACGAACTTTCGGCGGGAGTCGTCAGCCGCTATGTGACCGGACGTGGAATAGCCGTGCTAGATATGGACTACCCCCGAGAAACTATGTGGGAGCGATACCTCTCCAGCCGGGAGTCGTATAAGACTCGC
This sequence comes from Pseudomonadota bacterium, assembly GCA_036142245.1. Taxonomy (GTDB): domain Bacteria; phylum Pseudomonadota; class Gammaproteobacteria; order Immundisolibacterales; family Immundisolibacteraceae; genus JAYZWP01. The sequence goes on from JAYZWP010000437.1 coordinate 2,164, forward strand.
GTCAGCGAAGCCTACGGTAACGATAGAACTACGCCGTTGTTCGGGACGGAACTCCGAGCGATGGCGGATGAAGGGCAACTCGATGGGTTTATTCTCCTTGTGCCCGGATACCAGGGACCCATGTGCCCTTCGGGTGAACCCTGTATCGGATATGGCACTCGCGGCTATGGCATTCAGAACCACTTGAAGAAGTCCCAGGCTGCATATCTGTCCATCAAGCTCTACTTCGTTTCCGCCAGCGACCTGACCGCGAAAGCCCAGACCCAGGCGAACCTGCATGGTTCTTTATCATTCGTGGACTGGCATCCATTGCTTCGCGAATATTCAGAGACCCAACGTGAGGAAATGCGGGAGGCGGTTCAGGCGATTGCTGAGAAGGAAATACCTAGGGCTTTGCAGAAGATGGGCATTTGATCGCATATGACGTTTTAGCCCGGAGTTGTGGCGAGACTAGAAGCAATCAGGAGTCATGTGTGCCCGCTGCCGGGTAAATCCGACCGCGGGCACACCTTAATGTTCGACTCGCGTCTCAATAGTCGGCAGTTACTTCACCGCAAGTCAAACCGGTCCAGGGTCATCACCTTGGTCCAGGCGGCGACGAAGTCACGGACGAATTTCTCTTCGGCGTCCGCGGTGGCGTAGACCTCCGCCAGGGCGCGCAGCTGCGAGTTCGAGCCGAAGATCAGGTCCACCCGGGTGCCGGTCCAGCGTGGTTTCCCGGTATTCCGGTCACGGCCCTCGAACAGCTCTTCGTCTTCATCGACGGCTCGCCACTCGGTGGCCATATCCAGCAGGTTGACGAAGAAGTCGTTGCTGAGGGTGCCGGCCCGGTTGGTGAAGACGCCGTGGCCGGTCTGGCCAACGTCGGTGCCCAGCACCCGCATGCCGCCGATGAGGACGGTCATTTCCGGCGCGGTGAGGGTGAGCAGTTGCGCCCGGTCCACCAGCAGTTCCTCGGCGGAGACGGCGTAGCGGGCTTTCTGGTAGTTGCGGAAGCCGTCCGCGAAAGGTTCCAGTACCTCGAATGCC
>JAYZWP010000438.1:0-6039 GCA_036142245.1 Pseudomonadota bacterium
CGAGCAGGGGCTGATGGGGATCACCATCCCCGAGGCGTATGGCGGCAGCGGCCTGGGCATGGTGGATCTCTGCCTTGCCGCCATGGCCCTGGGCGAGGCGGGTGCCTGCGAAGGGGCCATGGTGTTCGTCGGCGGACCGGTGTTCGGTGGCTGTGCCGTGCTGTCCGGCGGCAGCGAGGAACAGAAGCAGCGTTATCTGCCGGGCCTCGCGCAGGGGGAACTGTGGTCCGGCGCCTTCACGGAGCCGAACTCCGGTTCCAACGTCACCAATATCTCCACCCAGGCGGAACTGAAAGGCGACACCTATCACGTCAAGGGACAGAAGGTGTTCATCTCCAATATCGCCAACGCCGACCGCATGGTGATCCTGTGCCGCACCTCGCCGCGCGACGAAGCGAACCGCACCAAGGGTGTCTCCCTGCTCATCACCGATCTGCCCCAGGCCGCCATCGAGGCGCGTCCGTTCAAGAAGATGGGCAGCCGCTTCATGGACACCAACGCGGTGTTCATCGATGGGTTGGAAATCCCGAAGGAGAACATCCTCGGTGAGGAAGGCGGTGCCTGGCGCGCTCTGTACGGGGTATTGAACCCGGAGCGGTTCGTTATCGCGGCTGCCTGCGTCGGCAGCGCCAATTTCCTGATTAGAAAAGCGGTGCAGTACGCCAACGAACGGTCGGTCTGGGGCAAGCCGCTCGCCAGCCACCAGGGGTTGCAGTTTCCGTTGGCGGAGGCGCGCATCCAGGCGGAGACCGCCCGTCTCAAGGTGCTGGAAGCGGCCTGGCTGTACGACCAGCAGCGCGAGTGCGGGGTCGAATCCGCCATCGCCAAATACGCCGCCTCGCACGCCGTATTGTTCGCCGCCGACCGGGCGATCCAGACCATGGGCGGGGCAGGGTATATCTCCGAGTCCGGTGTCGAGCGCATCTACCGCACCATGCGGCTGAACCGCATCGCGCCGGTGTCGGACGAGATGGTGCTCAACTATCTGGCCCAGCACGACCTGGGGATGCCGCGCTCCTACTGAGGCGCGTCGAGGCTGCTCAGCGCAGGAGTTGCATCGGGCGGGATGACCGCTTCCGCGGAATCCGAACATCTGTTTGTCTACGGTACCCTGCGGCGAGCGATCGCCGCGGGTCCGTACCCCGAATTGAACCGTCATGCCCGCTATCTCGGCACGGCCCGTGTGGCGGGACGGCTCTACGACCTCGGCCGCTACCCTGGTCTGGTTCCGTCAGACGACCCGGCAGACCGGGTATGCGGCGAAATCTACCGGCTGCGCCGCGCCGCGCATGTGTTGGCTCTGCTCGATGATTACGAAGGGTGCTCGGCGCGGTTCGCGCCGCCCCATGAGTACCGGCGGGCGTGGCTTGGCGCGACCCTGGCAAGCGGCGCTGAACAGCCCGCCTGGGTTTATCTGCTCAATCACCAGCCGGCGGCCGCGACCCGTATCCCCGGGGATGATTATCTGACCTACCTCAACAGCCCTGCCCCGCAGGCGCGCTAAACAGGGCCGCGGTGAGAAGCCGCCGCATCCGGGCAGGCGGTCCGTTTCTCCCTGTGTTCACCCGTTTCGAGGATTGTGGATCCCGCAACCCCGACGCGGCGGCAGCGGTGGTTCGTGGCTCGGTTAGACTGACCCTCCCTATAACCTGAGCTAATCAATAAAGCGCGTTCGGTTATAGCGGGAACCGGAATACGTAGAGGGAATGGCCATGACGGATAGTTCGAACAGGCAGGTACTCATCGCGGGCGGCGGGAGCGCGGGCGTTTCGGTAGCCGCTGCCTTGAAGCGTGCCCGGCCCGATCTGGATGTCGCCCTGATCGAGCCGCACGACAAGCACTACTACCAGCCCGGCTGGACCCTGGTGGGCGGCGGCGCGATGCCGCAAAGCGCGACGGTCAGGGACGAGGCGTCGTTGATCCCGGCGGGGGTGGAGTGGATCAGAGACCGGGTTGTCGGCTTCGAGCCCGACCAGAACCGGGTGCTGTTGGCGCAGCGTGGCTCCATCGGTTACCAATACCTGGTGGTGGCGCTGGGGCTCCAGCTCGATTGGCATGCGGTGGAGGGCCTCGAAGAGGCGCTTGGCAGCAACTGCGTCACCAGCAACTACCGGTTCGATCTGGCACCCTACACATGGGAGTGTGTGCGTGATTTCAAAGGCGGGCGCGCGCTATTTACCCAGCCCCCCATGCCCATCAAGTGTGCCGGCGCGCCCCAGAAGGTTCTCTATCTGGCCGCTGATCACTGGCGCCGGCACGGCATCAAGGCCGACCTGCACTTCTTCAATCAGGGCGGCGCCATGTTCGGGGTGCCGCTCTACGCCAAAGCGCTTGACCGCATCATGGCCGATTACGGTGCGACTCCCCATTTCGGGCACAATCTGATCGCCGTGAATGCCGAGCGGCGCGAAGCCACCTTTGCCGTCGGTGAGGGTGATCCGGTTACCGAGCCGTTCGACCTGCTGCATGTGACGCCGCCGCAAAGCGCCCCCGATGTCGTCAAACAGAGCCCGCTGGCGGGCGCGGCCGGCTGGCTGGAGGTGGATCGCAACAGCCTGCAACACCGGCGCTACGGCAACGTGTTCGGACTCGGGGATTGCACCGATACGCCCAACGCCAAGACCGCCGCCGCGGTGCGCCGCCAGTTCCCGGTAGTGGTGACCAACCTGCTGGCGGCGATGGCTGCCGCGGGGCCGGGCAACGGCAGCTACGACGGGTACGGCGGCTGTCCCCTCACCGTGCGCAACGGCAGGGTGCTGATGGCGGAGTTCCGCTACGACGGCGAGGTCGTATCCAGCTTCAACGCGGATCCCTGCGTGCCGCGGCGCAGCTACTGGTGGTTGAAACGATCCTTTTTCCCGTTTCTGTACTGGAATGTGATGCTGCGCGGCAGAGACTGGAAGCGACCGGTGGCCAGACCCCGGCCAGGAAAGACGCATCCGGCGACCTGAATCCGGACCCGTTACACCCCCGGCGCGATCAGTGTCCCGCGTCGGTCCCCGTCGGGATGAAGGTCCGACGTCGGACTGGCGACGCGACGGAACCTATGCGGCGGTTCGGCCTCACCACCGGCCTGCCAGCGTTGGGTCAAAGGGCGCATTCCGCTCGCCGGTGCGCTCGGGTTCGGCCAGCACCGCGGCCAGACCGGCGCCGCGGTCCTCGAACAGCCGCGCCTCCGCAAGTGCGCGGCATACTCCGCGCGTAGCAGCGGTTGCCGCAGGTAGCCCGACAGGCCCACCACCGTTACCGAGGCGCTGCGGGTCAGTGCCCCCCGCGCGCCGAATGCGATCTGAATCGATCCGCCGAGCGTCACGACGGTGAATGCCATCGCCGGTCCGTGAACCGGGTCGAGCGCCACGAAACGGCTGGCGATACCGGCGATCACCACGATCATCGGTCCCGTGGGGCCCGAGATCTGTGCTGGCGCGCCGCCGGTCAGCGCGGCGAAGAAGCCGACCCAGAGGACTGCGTAAAGACCCGCGGCGGCACCGGGGCCCGACGCGACGCCAAAAGCGCGTGGCGGCGGCAATGCCACGATGCCTGCCGTCAGACCACGGTAGAGATTGCCCACTGGACGATTCATCACCTGGTCCCTTTCAAACAGAGCCAGGACAACGCGGGCCCGATGGCCCGCGCGGATGTATCGGGTAATCGGCGGGAGCCGGCGGAAAGCCGCTCGCCAACTTTTTTATAACGCGCCGCTCATGGTCGCGGGGAGTTCGCCAACAAAGCCTGCTCGGTCTGCTCCGAGAACACCTTCATCTTTGCGGCGGGCAGGCTTTCGGGCACGTCCGGGTCCTTGAACAGTTCCACACAGACCGCCGCCTCCATGAACATCAGCGCCAGATACAGCAGCGGCTTGCTGTCGGCCGGAATCTCGTGAAGCTCCCATTGGTCCAGGTAGGCGACGATCTCCTCCATGCGCGGCAGCAGGATGTTGTAGAAGGTGGTCAGCTGCGTCATGGAGGCGTCGAGCCGCTTCTGCATGCGGCCCGCCTCGGTGGGGAGTGCCCACTCCAGCCAGGGCGCCAAATACTCGAAGGGCTGCGGCAGGGTTCCGGTATTCATGCGGTACGCTCCTCGTGGTGACCGTGGATGCGCTCGTCCACCTTCCGGTACAGATGCCGGATCGCCACCTCCTGTTCCGACAGAAAGATATGACGCAGGGCCCCGGAATTGAGTGCCTTCTGCGTATCCTCGTTGGTGGACAGGTCCTCCCGGGAGAGGTCGCGCAGGACGATCTTGCTGAACTCCTGACTCACCATGGCGGATGCCTTTCCTGGCGCCGGGAAGTAGTAGGCCAGTTCGTAAACCGTGTGGCCCTGATCGACCGGCCAGAAAGCGTCGACGTAATACCAGCCCGCCCCGACGTTGATGCGCGAGAAGGGAAAAAGGATGTTGAGGTCGAACCCCCAGTTTTCCACTTCGCCCTTGTGCGTCCCGGGGAAACTGGACTCGTTGCCGGTGCCCTGCGTGAAGGTGGCGCCGAACTTGAACGCCAGCGCCTCCGTCGGCGACAGGGCGTGGCCCGGGTTGGCCGGCACCGCGAGGGATTGATTGCCCCCCGGCTGCAGCTTGATGAGCGGGATGTGGCAGTAGGGATTCTCGCCGCCGGTAAACGCATCCGGTGCCGAGCGCTTGTGGACGAAGGCGACGTGATACCCCTCCTGGAAGGCGTTCATGGTCACCTTCCAGTTGGCGTCCACCTCGTAGCGGTAGCGGCCCGCGCAGATCATCTCGTCGAACGGAAAACCGCCGAGGTCGGCATTGAACTGCGCCATGCTCTGTTCCAGCGTCTGTGCCGGCTCGTCGTCCAGATTGGCGAACAGGAAGCCGTGCCACTGGTCGATGTGGACTGGTGGCAGTGACGCTTCGGATTTGTCGAAATCCAGGAACTGCTCCTCGTCGGTGACGTGCACGAGGTCTCCCTGACGTGCGAACGTCCAGCCGTGAAAGTCGCACTGGAAGCCGTTGCTGTTACCGCAGGTCGCGTGCGTGATGCGGTTGCCGCGATGGGTGCAGACGTTGTGGAAGCCCCGGATCACTCCGTCATCCCCCCGTACCACGATGATGGAGACCCCGAGCACCTCGATGTCACGGACGAAGAAATCTCCGGGGTTGGGGATATCCTCCGCACGCATGATCAGATTGATCCACATGTGGCGGAAGATGGTCTCCCGCTCCCGCGCGAAGTAATCCGCGGACACCATCGGCTCCACCGATATCGGCCGGGTGCCCAGCTCTGGGTACTGGGGAACGATTCGGGCTTCTCCGGGGCGATTCATGGTCTGTCTCCTCCTGTCGGTGGTTGCCGGTCCGGCCTGTCACGGCGCGTGGCGCCAGCGTTTTCGTTGTGGCGGTGGATCAGGGCAAAGAATGTAGGCATCCGGCGTCCTGCTGCCTTTGATCGGGGTCAACGTTGTCGCGGATTGACCCGCATCGGCCTGGTCGCTCATGGAAAAAGACTGCCGCGCGCCGGAAACCCGGCGAGCGATAGCGGGTCGGACTATGGACTGACGTCATTCGAGGGACGGGTATGCCCAGTACCCGGTCCCGTGCAACGGGAGCGGATCAGATGAAGATTGATAAAGCGATCACCAATCCGGCAGCCGTGTTCAGCAGTCCGGCCGATGTGCTTGCGGACCCGGACCTGACCCGGGAGGAGAAAATTCGGGTGCTGCGGCAATGGGAGTACGACGCCCGCGAACTGGAGGTCGCGGAAGAGGAAAACATGCCCGGCGGACCGCCCGATCTGTTGGCGCAGGTGCTGGCCGCCCTGGACAGACTGGACGCGGCACCCGATGACACGGACGCGTCTACCAAGCAGGGGGGGTAGGGAAACTCCGATCCCTTGCCAGTCGCCTTTGCGCACCCTTGCGGCGCTGCCGGGGCGGCTATCGGCAAGGTGCCGACCCGCTTCACTCGTGCGGTTGTTGCCAGCTGCCGCTGCGGGTCATGGTGCCCCACTGCAGCTGACCGCGGCGCAGCCACTGCCAGGTGCCCTGCAGTCGGAACAGGGTATTAACGGGGTGATAGATG
>JAYZWP010000439.1:0-11657 GCA_036142245.1 Pseudomonadota bacterium
GCTGGCGTGGAATTTCATCGGTATGAATGTCACGCTGGCTATCTGGGTGGGGTTGGGAGGCATGATGGCCGGGCTCGCCGGTCCGCTGTTTCTGGGTGCGCTATGGCGCCGGGTTACGCGCGCCGCGGCCATCTGGGGATTTCTCGCCGGCGCGGGGGCATTCGGTGTGCTTCATGCCGGCCTGATCGATCCGGTCTGGGCCACTCCCGGCGGCATGGCGCGGGCAGCTCTCGTCTGGCTTCACGCCCAGGCACCCAACCCTTATGCCTGCACCGCACTTGCCGAAGGAGTGGGGCTGCTGGCTACGGCGCTGGTTTCGTTGGTGACCCGGCCGCTCCCGGCAGACCATTTACACCGCGTGTTTGGGTAAGTGTGCGGCCGGTTAGCGGGCAAAAGAAGGTTCGCTGGAAGAGAGAGGCGGATTTGGCGGGACCTCTCCCCCCCAGCGCAGCCAGGGCGTCAGGGGTGCCCTGCTTGGCTAAGTTGTTATTCTTGGCTGGAGAGCGGTTGATTCATCGCCACCACGGGCCAGGAGCCGGCGAAAGGATGGTCAGGGCTGTGACCCTGACCGCCGACTCATACTCCGGCAGCACGCCTTACAGATCGGTTACCGATCGCTTTACCGGAGGTCGGCGGTTTCCGCGTCCCGTCCACATGGTCAGGCAGGGCCGACGCGACACCCCTGCTAGCAGGCGATAGCCGTTTGGTAGCAGGCTTCCGTTTTACGTGAGGGTTTGATTCCCAGACTCAACGAGAGCACTTTGCGGCAGCGGTGGTAGGCGTCCGCCGCCTCCGCGGCGAGCCCCATGGCGCCGTAACTGCGAATCAAGCCCTGATGCAGCGCCTCTGCCAGTGCGTCCACCGCCAGCCCGCGCAGGTAACAGTCCACTGCCGCGTCGAACTCGCCGGCTGTCTCCAGTGCCGCGCCGCGTCGGCCACAGGCGCGGATGAACTTGCTGCGTAAGCGCTCCCGGCTGGCCGTGACCCAGGCCGCCTCCCCGTCAGCCGGGAACAGGTGACCCTGATACAGGGCGAGGGCGCGATCCAGTGCCGGCTCGTGCGCGCCGTCGATTGCGCTCTCGAAAGCACGCGCGTCCACCCAGACCTTACCGAAATCGATCGACAGGCAGCCGTCGCTGACGCCGATCAACTCCTCACCGACGAGGCGCCGTAACCGATGCAGCGTCGTGGTAAGCGCGCGGCGCGCGGCGTCCCCCTCCTCGCCGGGCCAGAGTGCATCGATCAATTTCTCTTCGGGGACGGTTTGGCCGCCCAGGGCGATCAGGGCCCGCAGCAACTCTAGAGGCTTTTTAGGGGTTTTGCGTTCAAAGGTGAGCGGGCCGCTGCCGTTTGCCAGGGCGAATCCGCCCAGGCAGGTGACCCGTAACGCCCAGGGCCAGGTGGCGGCGGCGTCGGGTGGAGCCAGCAGACGCCAGGCATGGATCAGCTCTTGCGTGTACGCTTTTTCAATTCCCTGCTCGAGTGCCTCATTGAACAGCGCGGCCGCCTGTTCGGGACGGAAAAAGGGAAACCGGGCCAGGCCCCCGGCGCGAGCCTCCTCGAGGGCGTATTTCAGCAGGACCCGGGTTCTGCGCTGTTGGCCGCGGGTCAGGGCGATCCAGGCAGCGAGCATGCGGCACATGACCAGAAAGTTGCGGCTGCGCCGCTGGCGGGCAAAAAGGCGCAACGCCGCCAGCTCCCTCAGCGCATCGGCGACGCGCCCGTCAGTCAGATCGAGTTGCGCGCGCCCGAACCGGCAACAGAACAGCGCGATGAAATTGCCACTCTCCGCGGCCCGAATACAGGCGGTCTCGATCAGGTCACGGGCTCGCTCGGATCCCGGCTCCGCGAGCCACGCATCCCAGGCTGCGACGAGATGGTAGTTGGCGCCGTCCCCACCGCGGCGCGCCGGCATGTCCGGTTCGAGCCGGTCGAAAAAGCTTTTCGCACCGCGCCGGTCACCGACGGTCAGCAGCCACCAGATCGAGTCGGCACACAGGCGCGTATAGAGATAACGTACACCGGAGCTGTCCGCCAGTTCGAGGGCTCGCTCAACATGCGGCAGGACAGCATCGTGACTTTTCGGGTCGCTGTTCACCCAGTAACTCCAGCCGCTCACCGCCATGGCCCAGGAGTTGCGCACTAACTTCGATACGTCGGGGCGTCTCGCCAGTTCCTCCATGATCGGCAGCAGCGTTGCGCAACGTTGCCGGTCCGCGCTGACCCAGGAATACCAGAACAGTACCGGACAGGCGGACAGGAGCCGCGCCTCCGCCGGGAGTGCTTCGTTATGGAGAGTGTTCGTCAGCAGTTGCTCGTGGAACTCGAACTGTTCGCGGTTCGGGTCGCGCAGGACCATCGCCCAGTGAGCGGCTCGCACGACGCGCGCTTCAACCGCCGGGGAGGGGGAGGTCGGGTGCTGGATGCGCAGCAGCTTGAGTTCGTCCAGCCAGCGCTCGCAGTCATCGAGCCCCACCCGCTCGGTGACGATCGCCTCGACCATGGAGGACCAGGCCAGGTACATGCCGCGCCCGTCACCGGCATCCTTGAAGCCGCGGTAGGCATCGGCGAGGTTCGTCCGTGCAGCGGTCAGGTCACCGCTGAAGAACTGGCTGGTCCCCCGTTGAAACAGCAACCAGGGGTCGCCGCGGACCACCATCTCCGGCAGGGTCTCGAGCCACTCGCCCAGTTGCCGGTGGCGTCCCTGGCGCAACAATTCCGAGGCGGATCGGTTGATGGCCGCGGCAGCGTTTTGCCAATCCTCAAGGGTTATCCAGTGGTCGATCGCTGCTTCGAAATATCCATCCGCCGCCAGCAATGCGGCGGCGCGGCGACGCAGCTCGCGACATTCGTCGGCGCCCAGTTTTTCCGCCGCGAGGCGCAGCAGGTATTCCCGCAGCACCGGATGGAACTGGTACGCTGTGCGTTTGCCGGCGTGCGCGGAGGTGAAGAAGTTGCGGCTGGTCAGAAAATCGAGAAGCTGCGCCGCGCGTGGATTTCCCGAAATCTCGCTGGCCGCGGCGGGGTGGATGATCGGCAGGTATGCGGTGCGCAGAAACAGCTCCTGAACGGCCGGCTCGATCCGCTCATAGATCTCCTTGGTCAGGTATCCGAACAGGGTTTCCCGCACCCGGTCCGCCGCCTGTTCCGGGACGCCGGTACCTGTCCTGAGCCACTCGATCCAGAGCACCATGGCGGCCATCCAGCCGTCAGAGATCCGCAACCACTCGGTCAGCACCTGCCGCGGCGGCAGTTCGTCGAAACGCGCCTGGATCAGCGCGACGGCTTCTTGCGCCGTGAGTTTCAACTCAGCCGATTCCATGACGCCGAGCTGCCCCGCGGCCCGCAGCCCGGCCAGTTCGTCCGGCGGATTGCTACGGCTCACCAGCAGCAGATTGCTGCCGGGCGGTATGGCGCGCGCGCTGGCGCGAATCAGATCAGGGATGCGCCGGTAATGAGCGACGTCCTCGAAGTTGTCGAGCACCAGTATCGCCGGGCGGTCAAATCGTGCGAACAACCGCTGCACAAAGTCGTGGCTGAACTGCACCAACCCGTCAGCGTACTCCGGGGTGAACAGGGGCAGGTCGCGCCGCCTGCGCGGGGTGGCCTGTTTCGCTGCCAGACCAAGATGAAAAAATAGCGTGCCGGGATCGGCATCGGTCTTGTCGAGTTGCAGCCAGACGGCCGGCAGGTCGCGTGCCCGCAGGTAACTGGCCACCAACGCGGTTTTGCCGGAGCCACCCGGCGCGCAGAGCCATACCACACGGTGCGGACGCAGTTCATCCAGTCGCTGAAATAACCGCCCGCGTGGCAGCAGATTGTCCGTTGGCGGTGGAATCAGCTTGGCCGAATAGAGCTGCTCGGGTTTGAGTGCCACGAGCTTCCCCCCAGACTTACTTGTCTCTACGGGACCCAGTTCAATCCTGGAACCCGGTCGAACGGCTCCCTGATGCCGTTCAGATCATGGAGTGGCGACGTTGCCCTGTGGTCAAAATGGCCGGCTGCGGCGTAGGTTTGACGCGCGGTATTTTGCCATCATATTCGAGTTGGCTCAGCGGGATCCGGATCACGCTGCGCGACGGGTCAATGTGATGCGCTGCATCGCAGCGAATCCGGTGCCGACCACTCCGCGCCTGGCGCCGGTTCGCCGTGGTCGGGTTGCGGGTTCCAGCCGAGGCAGAAGCCCGCCAGCGTGACCAGAGCGGCCGCAGCGGGGAGGTTGCGTACCCCACCGGGCTTGAACAGGTTGCCCAGCAACCATTGGAACAGCGTTGTAATTACCGCGAACAGGGCGAGGCCCGCAGCGAGGAAAACCGCAAGCCAGAACAGCTTCATCATTCTTCGCATACCCTCGGTCCGATCATTCGGACGGGATGGTCATACTTATGCGGGCGCATGCTAGCGCAGGTCGCCTCAGGGGCGGGTCCTGTCCCGACACACTACGCCCCGCGAAAGTCTCGCTGAGGACTCCTGCCTTGAGCCGTGTCACACCGGTTCAATGCCGTCGTGGCATGATCCCCTGTCAGGTCCCAACGCACGCAGAGCAGCCGAGCGGCCATGGCCACACGCCTTTTGAGGCGCGAACAGTTTCAACAGCTCCTGGAACTCCTGACCGGGCAGGGCTACCGCTGTGTCGGCCCCCGGGTGCGGGACGGTGCCGTCGTATTTGACGAACTGACCGCGGTGGACCAGCTGCCCGCCGGGATGGTGGACGAGCAGGCGCCCGGCCGCTACCGGTTGCGGGACAGCGGTTCGCCCCGCTGGTTCGAGTGGGCCACCGGCCCCCAGGCGATCAAGCCCCTCACCTTCGCGCCGCGGGAGACGCTGTGGCGCGCGCAGCGGGACGGGGAGGGCACTATCACCTTCACCACACCGGACCGGCAGGCGGCACGGGTGGCGGTGATCGGTGTGCGCGGTTGCGACCTCGCCGCCCTGGCACTCCAGGACCAGCATTTTCTGGGGGGTATCCACCCGGACCTTGCTTATCGCGCCCGGCGCGAGGCGCTGTTCATCGTCGCGGTGCACTGCGCCCGTTCAGCGGCCACCTGCTTTTGTGTTTCGACAGGCGACGGCCCCGCCGCGCAACAGGGGTACGACCTGGTGCTGGGGGAGTTGGAGGACCGTTTCACCCTGGCGGCTGGAAGTGATAGCGGCGCCCGGGTGCTGGACGAACTCGTCGCCGCGCTCGGTCTGCCCGCCGCCGATCCGTCCGACGAGGCGGCGGTAACCGCCCAGGTGGAGCGGGCCGCCGCATCCCAGAGCCGCGCCCTGCCGGGGCGGGACCTGCGCGCCGGGTTGGCCGCCAATCTCGACCATCCGCAGTGGGACGATGTCGCGGCGCGCTGCCTTGCCTGCGGCAACTGCACCAGTGTCTGCCCCACCTGTTTTTGTCACCGGGAGGCCGATGTCCCGGAGCTGGCCGGCGCGGCGTCGGACCACCAGCGCGAGTGGGACTCCTGCTTTTCCGGTGATCACGGCTACATCGCCGGCTGGAACATTCGCCAGCAGCCGCGTTACCGCTACCAGCAGTGGCTCACCCACAAACTCGGCGCCTGGCACGACCAGTACGGTCGCAGCGGCTGTGTCGGCTGCGGGCGCTGCATCGCCTGGTGTCCCACCGGCATCGACATCACCGCCGAGGCAGCGCTGCTCGGGGTGGCGCCGGCCGCGGAGGCGGGCGATGGCTGAGACGGCGTTCGCCGCGCAGCTGCCGGTTCCGGCGCGGGTGGTGGCGCGCCGGCAGGAGACCGCTGCCATCTTCACCCTGGACCTCGAATTCACCGATCCGACGCAGCGCGCCGCCTACCGGTTCGACGCCGGCCAGTTCAACATGCTCTATCTGTTCGGCGTCGGCGAGGTGCCGATCTCCATCGTTTCCGACCCCGCCGAACCGCAGCGCCTCGGCCACACCATCCGCGCCGTGGGCCGGGTGACCCGAGGCCTGGCGGCGCTGGCGCAGGACGATCTCATCGGTATCCGCGGCCCCTTCGGCCGCGGCTGGCCCACCGCCCGCCTGAGCGCCGAGCAGGATGTGGTGCTGGTGCTCGGCGGCCTCGGCTGCGCGCCGGTGGTGGGGATGGTGGAATACCTGCTGCGCCGCCGGTTGTTCCGCAACCTCTCCATCGTGCAGGGGGTGAAACACAGTGACGACCTCATCTGGCGCGACCGGTTCGATCGCTGGGGCGCCGAGCCCCGGGTGACCGTGCGCCTGGCGGCGGATCGCGCCGGCCCCTCCTGGCCCGGCCACATCGGCCTGGTAACCGAGTTGATCGGTGATCTGCCGTTCGAACCGGCCCGCACCCTCGGCATGATGTGCGGCCCGGAAGGGATGATGCGCGCCGCCAGCAAGGTGCTGATGCAGGGCGGTGTGGCGCCGGCCAATCTTTACTTGAGCATCGAGCGCAACATGCAGTGCGCCGTGGGGCTCTGTGGCCATTGTCAGTTCGGCGCCAGATTCTGCTGCCACGACGGGCCGGTGTTCGCTTACCCGGAAGTGGCGCCCTGGTTCGGCCGCAAGGGGTATTGATGACGACGACCCCCGCCAAACCGCGCGTCGCCGTGCACAAATTCAGCTCCTGCGACGGCTGCCAGCTCGCCTTCCTCACCGCCGGCGAGGCGCTGCTCACCCTCGCCGAACTGGTGGAGATTCGCCACTTCGCCGAAGCGGGCGCCCTGGACGAGACGGCGCAGGTGGAGATCGCCTTTGTCGAGGGCAGCATCTCCACGCCGCACGAGGCGGAGCGCATCCAGCGCGTGCGCGCGCAGAGCCGTTACCTGGTCACGATCGGTGCCTGCGCCACCGCCGGCGGCATCCAGTCGTTGCGCAACCTTGCCCGGGTGGACGAATGGACCCGGGCGGTCTACGCCAGTCCGGAGTACATTCGTGCCCTGGATCGGGTCGACCCGATCGCCGCCCACGTCAGCGTGGATTTCGAGCTCTGGGGGTGCCCTGTCAACACCGGTCAGGTCACCGCCCTGGTGCGTGACCTGCTGTTCGGCGTCGCTCCCCGCCCGGTGAACGAGAAGGTCTGCCTGGAGTGCAAACGCGCCGGCAACGTCTGTGTGCTGGTGGCGTCCGATCCACCCCAACCCTGCCTCGGTCCGGTTACCCGCACCGGCTGCGGTGCCATCTGCCCGCGCATGGGGCGGGACTGCTACGGCTGTTACGGCCCCGCCGAGCAGGCCAACACCCGGGCGCTGAACCGCCGCTTGCGGGGCATCGGGCTGCTGCCGGAGGAGATCGCCCGGCGCTACCAGCTCATGAACGCCGAGGCGCCGGAGTTCGCCGAGGCGGCCCGCCACGTCCGCAATAGTCGCTAATTTAGGGAAGTCATCAAGGAACCGCTGCCCATGACCACGCCGGAACCCCCCGCCCCACGGCGCCGCGTTGCCATCAACGTGCCGGTTCTGGCCCGGGTGGAGGGGGAGGGAGCGCTGGATCTGGTGGTCGAGAACGACACCATCAGCGAGCTGCGGCTGCGCATCTACGAGCCGCCCCGTTACTTCGAAAAATTCCTCGAAGGGCGCGCGTGGCACGAGGTGCCGGACATCGTCGCCCGCATCTGCGGCATCTGCCCGGTCGCCTACCAGATGAGCGCGGTACACGCCATCGAACAGGCCTTCGCCATCGACCCCGGCCCCTGGGTGCGCGCCATGCGCCGGCTGCTCTACTGCGGCGCGTGGATCGAAAGCCACGCCCTGCACATCCACCTGCTGGCGGCGCCCGATTTTCTCGGCTACAGCAGCGCGCCGGAAATGGCCCGGGACCACGCGGCGGTGGTACGCCGCGGCCTGCGGTTGCAACACCTGGGTAACGAAATCATCGGTCTGCTCGGCGGTCGCGCGGTGCATCCGGTCGGCGTGCGGGTGGGGGGCTTTCACAAGGCGCCGGACCCCAAGGCCGCCGCCGAACTGCGCTCGCGCATCGACGCCGCCCTGCCGGACGCCGCCGCGCTGGTCGGCTGGGCCGCTTCCCTGCCGCTGCCCCAATCCGCGCCGCTGCCCTTCCCGGCGGTGAGTCTGAAGCACGACACCGAATACCCCATGAACGAGGGGGCCATCGCCTCCAGCACTGGTTTTACCCTCGCCAAGGAAGCCTACGAGAGCCGCTTCACCGAGCACCACGTGCCCTATTCCACCGCCCTGCACGGCGCGCTGGACGGTGCCCCCTATCTGGTCGGGCCGCTGGCGCGCCTGGCGCTGAACCAGGACCGGCTGCCCGACACCGTGCGGGACACCCTCGATGCCACCGGCGTCGCCTTCCCTTCGGCGAACCGCTATCACGCCATCGTCGCCCGCGCGGTGGAAATCCACTACGCCCTTACCGAGGCGCAGCGGCTGCTGCGGGAGTACTCCCTTCCCGATGCGCCAGGGGTGGCGGTCACCCCCGGGGCGGGGGAGGGGTTCGGCGCCACCGAGGCGCCGCGCGGCCTGCTCTGGCACCACTACGAACTGGACGACCAGGGGTTGATTCGTTCGGCGCGGATCGTGCCCCCCACCAGCCAGAACCAGGGCTACATCGAAGCGGATCTGCGCGCCACCCTGACCCGGGACGGGCTGCACCGTCCCGACGACACCCTGCGCCTTCAGGCGGAAACCATCATCCGCAATTACGACCCCTGCATCTCCTGCGCCACCCACTTTCTCGACCTGCGGATCCGGCGCCAGTGAAAATCCTCGTCGCCGGATTGGGTTCGCCCGTCGGCGATGACCGGATCGGCTGGCAAGTGGTCGAAGCACTCGGTAAACGCAGCGACCTGCCGGACGACGTCACCGTCGTCGCCCTGCCGCACCCCATGGCCCTGGCGCCGCTGCTGCAGGAGGCGGACCGGGCGCTGATCATCGACGCCGTCGTCACCGGCGGCACCCCCGGCGAACTGCACGAGTTCGATTTGAAAAAAGTCCCCCCGCCGGCGAGGATCTCCTCCTCCAGCCATGGCACCGACCTGGCGGAAGTGATCGCCCTGGTGGAGCGGGTGGGCAGGTTGCCGCGGGAGTTGCGGTTGTTGGGGGTGGAGATCGGGAGTGACTCCTGCCCTCCTGGCGTGGCGGTGGGGAGTGCTGCGTTGGGGATGGGACTCGATGGCGTGGCCGGCTCTGAACTTGTTGCGAAAGTCATCGATCAGACGAGGCGGGTGGTTCAGATCATGCGGTCACACTCCCGCTAACGGCCATGTATGGCCTGTGTCTGTTGCTGCATGTTCTGGGGGCCACGATATGGACCGGCGGCCACCTCGTTTTGAGTGTGGTGATTCTGCCGCGGGTGCTGCGCGAGCGTTCACCGCAACGGTTGCTGGAGTTCGAGTCCGGTTACGAAAAAATCGGTATGCCGGCCCTGGTTGTCCAGGTGGTGACGGGTCTGTACCTGGCACACCGGATACTCCCCGATATTTCGGAATGGTTTGCCCTGGACAACCCGGCCGCGCAGGTGATCCAGTTGAAACTGGGGTTACTGCTGCTGACGGTCGCGTTCGCTATCGACGCGAGGTTCCGAGTGATCCCGAACCTCAGCGAGCATAATCTGGTGCAGCTGGCGTGGCATATCATTCCGGTGACGCTGTTTTCGGTGCTGTTCGTATACGCTGGTGTCGCCTTCAGAACCGGTTGGCTCTATTGAACCAACGCTGAAAGGCGTTACCCATGACGTGGTCATCTTGCCGCGACACGTTGCCATTGAGCGTTGGCGTTCGCTGCAAGTCTTCGCGGCGACTGCGCTTTGGCTTGATGCCCCTCATTGCGATGCACTGCGTTTGCGGAATAAATGGCGGAACGCTGACGCGCAGCTTCGACATCCACCGCGCAAGCGATGTCCGGTAACGACACGTATGAGGGTGCGAGATGACCATGGATAACCCGGTACAGATGCTGACCCACGAGCACAAATACATCCTGAAGGTGGTGCATGCCCTGGCGGCGATCGATGCGGACCTGGGCAGGGGTGACCACGTCGATCCGGGGCTGTTGACCCGGGTGGTCGACTTCATGCGGCACTTCGCTGACAAGTGCCATCACGCCAAAGAGGAGGCGGTGCTGTTTCCCGCAATGCAGACCAAGGGCGTCCCGAAGACCGGGTGTCCCCTGTCAGCGCTGTTGGCTGAACATGCAAAGGGACGCGAGTTGGTTGCGGCGCTGGAGGAAGGCACGCGGGACTACGCCAGTGGCGAGTCCAGCGGGGTTGCACAGATCCGCGCGGCCATCGGCGGTATCCGTCAGCTTTATCCGAACCACATCTGGAAGGAGGACGAAATGGTCTTCCCCATGGCGGAGCGACTCTTTTCGACCGATGAGCTGACGCAGCTGAAAGCGGCATTCGACGCAGCGGAAACCGAGTTCGGCCACGGCCATGATGCGTATGTCGCCTTTGCGAACGACATGGAGCGTCTGTTGGACAGGGAGCACGTCTGAAGTATAGGTGCACCCCCTTCCGTACCGCCCACCGCCGGGACAGCGGAGGCGTTGCGGCCCGCGCGGCTAACCCCCCGCGGCTTTGTTTTACGTCTTCGGCTCGTCCAGGATCCTGCCGAAACGAAAAGGAACTCTCCCTGATCGCCGCGTCGCCATGCGAGTTCGTCTTCCCGCCCAGCCGTGTCCTCAAGGAGGTTGCCGGCGACCCGGGCGTTGATGCTGACATTTTCGTCGTCAGCAGGGCAGGGGATACCCGTCAGCTCGCCGTGCGCGTGGTGAAGGCCGGCAAACGGATTCTCTAGACCCGCCGCGTTGCGCGCGCTATTGGCTGTCCGGCGCTCTGACCACCAGCACCGAGCAGGGGGCGTGTTCCACCAGGTGGCCGGAGACGCTGCCGAGCAGAAAGCGGCGGATACCGGTTTTTCCGGCATGTCCCACCACTACCAGGTCGGCGTTCAGCAACTCGATCGCTTCGAGCAGCTCGTCGGTGGCATTGCCGCCGCCGTCGACTAGGCGTGGTTCGACATCCTCCGCTGCTTGCCGCAATGTTCTGGCCGCGACTTCCAATTCTTCGCTGCTGCGCTGGCGGTATTCCCGCCAGGCATCGCTCAGCCGCTCCTGAATGTCCCGCCGGTAGAGGGTGGTTCCCACCAGCAGCACCGACAGCAGGGTGATCCGGGCGCGATCTCCCAGGGGAAGGCTGGCCAGCAGGTCAACGGCCGCCTTCGCCGGGGCGGAACCATCAAAGCCAAGCAGGACCTCAAGCGCTTCCTCCGGGTCGGACGCCGAGTTTTTTTCTGCGTGATAGTCCGGTGGTCGTGCCAGCAGCACGGAGCAGTGGGCGTGCTTCACCACCCTGCGGGCGGTGCTGCCCAGCGGGATGCGCCCCTTGGCCCGGGTGCCTAGGGTTCCCATGACGATGAGGTCGACCCGTTCCGTCTGCGCAGTTTGCAGAATCGTTTCCGGCACATCGCCGACGGCGATCCGCCGTTTCACGCTGCAACCGGTTCGCAGCAGATTGGCGGCATGGCTGGCCACCTGCTCCTCGGCGATGGCGTGGGCGGTCTGCCGCAGCGCTTCGAGGGCCGCTTTCTGCGTGTCGTCGTGCGCCCGCTCCGGCATGGCGAAGGGGTTGTCGTCCGGGATGATCGCCAGCACGGTGATGGTGGCCGCCTCCGGCAGTGGCAGGCGGGTGAGCAACCGCTCCGCTGCGTTGGCCCAGATCGATCCGTCGGTACAGAAAAGGATGTTCA
>JAYZWP010000440.1:0-4312 GCA_036142245.1 Pseudomonadota bacterium
CGATGAACCGGCCACGGGCCTGGAAACGCCCGGCGATCCGGAGAAACGGTCAGACCTGTTACCCGCTATCGCCGAGGCGGTAACCTCCGCCGAGCCGCTCTCCGGGGAGTCTTCCACGCCGCGGAGGGCTCCTGATACCAGTTCGTCAGACGACGCTCTGTCCGATACCTCATCGCCTGTGCGTCCCCCGACCGACCTACGCGAACAACCCGATACTTCCCAGGTTGCATCCCGCGAGGCCGTATCAAATGCCCCAGCCACGAAGTCCACTGGCGATCCGCGTTATCGCCGTGAAGCCTGGTTACTGACTGTCGACCCGAATGCGGCAGCGCTTCAGCTCATGCTCCATTCGGAAGAAACCCGGATCCAGGCACTGATCGACAACAATAATCTCCACGCCCAGGCCGCCTACTACGTCAAACAGGTCGACGGCAAACCCCTGTATTGTTTAATTCTGGGTCCGTTCGATGACATGGCGGCTGCCGATACCGCTCGCCAGAGACTCCCGGAAGCGCTGCGTGCCCAGCAACCCTGGCGCCGCACCTTCGCCAACATCCAGGCCGACATCCGCGCCCGCCAACGGCCCGGGAAACCCTGAAACCCGCTGCCCATGGCGTTTTTCAGTTCGCCACGCCCTGCCTCGGACGGGAAACTCAGAATTGAACGAAGGTTACCTAACCATCAGGACCAGGCGGCGAGTTTCGCGCCCCGTTGACGCTTACACGGTTGACTTGGGGGTTGTTCCAGGGACCGGAGATGTCGTATCGGCGGGTTGTCCAGCGCTCGATCTGGGGCTCCAACAGACGCTGGCCAAGGAGAATCGCCGCCCCTAGACCGAGGGAGCCGATTGCCCCGGCCACCGGCAGACTGGAGGTCACCTGCGGAATGCTGACTGCATCGAGGTCCACAGTGCGCCGTGTGAAGTCTATTTGCCCCCGCATGGCGATCTCGGTCGCCGGACCGTGAAGATCGAACATCGTCAATTCCCCCAGCCCACTGCTCAGCGCCAAGTCAGCGACCAGCTTGTCGTAGACCAGTCCCGTACCGACGACATCATCGAAGTTCAGTGTCAGGCGTCTTTCGACCGACTGAAGACTCAGAATGCCGAACAACCGTCCGACACCGGGTTCAATGCCCAACAGGCTGCCTTTCGTGAGATTAGCCGTCACCGTGCCGGTCAGAGCCGACAACTGAAAATCGTTGGGTCCCCCGGGCCATTCACCATCGAATTGAACCTGTCCGCTGCCTCCCGCCACCAGCTCCCGCACGCCCAATAGGCGGAACAACTCACCGAGGTCCCCCGTATCAGCCCGCATCTTGGCGAGCGTACTTTGATCACCCTGGCCGTCGGCACGCCACTGCATTGTTCCAGTCAATCGTGTCGAATCCTTGTGTAACTCCATTCGGTCGAAAACCGTTCCTGTCGGAACCGGATGAGCATCGAGAACCAGCCGACCCACCGCCCGATCCTCATAAAACAGTTCCGCGATATCGACCCGCAGGCGCGGAATTCGCGTGGGATTTGAACGACGCAATTCCTGTGATCCGTCCCCGCCCCGCCAGGCGAGATAATCGAGCTGCAAATTGATCGCAGGCGATGGACCGCCCACCGTTTCGAGCACGCCTTTGACATCGTTGCCGCGCAAATCGAAGCGCCAATTCGCACCCTCCTCGACCTGACGCTTCTCCGCCTTCACCCCAACCTTCCGGAAGGGCCGACCGAACAGCGAGACTTGCTCGAATTCAGCATCGATATGATCGATATCGAGCAACGGTTTACCGCCCGCCAGGCCCCGATACCAGTACAACCATTCGGCGAATTGGATCTGCGGAACAGCCCCTTTCAACCAGGTTCCCGATGCAGGAAGGGACGCCCGGTCACCGCCCGCGGAGAGCGTACCCCGGGTCGCGAACCAACCGCCGTCGTCGGTAGATACCAGCTCCAGGGCGGCACTCAAGGTCGCCCCGAGTTCGACGTCGACACGCAATACCGGTGAGTCGGAAGCGCAATCACAGACCACTTGCGCAGCGAGTGGTTTATGCTCGGCGGCCGATTTCCCCAACGGACGCGGCGCATCGATTCGCACACCGTCCAGGCCGCTTCGCAAGGTGATGTCCAGCTCCCGACCCCCAACCTCGAGCTGCGCCTCCCAGTCCGTGTCCCCGGACAGCAATGCACCGCCAAGACCCAGATACTTTCCAAGCTCACCGCTATCGAGCGTTCCGGAACCGCTGATCCGGGTCCAGAGCCGATCGTCGCGTCGATCGGACGAAACAGCGATTCGCGCCGGCCCACCCAGCAGAACCGCGTGCAATGGATCCGCGGCAACTCCCTGGTTGCCGAAAGCGAGTGTCCCACGTACCTGCGTTGCCGTCAGACCGGTCGTGGATCGCATATCGAGAGACGCCAAATCCAACTCCGCCGTACCGTTGGCCACTACCACCGGCTGCTTGGCGACAGTAATGTCGAGCGCCAGATCGATACCGACACTGCCCTCGGCATGCCAATCTCGAAAAGGTCCACCGATCCGGTCACGCAACTCGCTGTCGCGGAAGATGCGCAGGGTATTCTCGGCACCCGCCAGCACCGTACCGGACACACCGACTTTCAGGGGACGCGCCGCGAGATCCGGAATGATCGCGTCGGCGCCGGTCATTTCCGAATCCAGAATTCGGCCGCGACTGGCAGTGACCTGAAGGCGCGTACCATCAAGGGCGAGCCGTGCATCGAGGGATTCCAGGCGTGGCCAATCCCTGTTGGGCGCATAGTCGAGTACGGCATCGGACACCTCGGCCTGCGCAATGAACCGGCCGTTGCCTTCCCGCCAGGGAAACGTAGCACCATCGCCGGCGACCAGGAGCCTCCCGTTTCCCGCCGTTCCCTGTTGGATCGCATCGTCGAACCAGCGTACAGCGGATGGGGACATGATGCCGGCGGGCAGATAATGATGCAGCCCGGACAACCGCATCCGAGGCAGCCGAAAAGCGAGCGAAAGATGCGGCGCACCGCCGGCAACGGTTCCGACCTCACCATCACCGACGAGCATCAGATCATCATTGGCGGCAACGAATTGGCGCAACCCCGCCCGCCAATCCGCGCCCGACCTGCTCAGCATCAACTCACCCTCAAAACGCTCGAAATCCGCCGGGGCACGCCAAATCTCCGCCCACCAGACCCGCGCCCGTGGACTGTCTACCCGGATCCGTAAGACGTCATCCCGCAACGTCAATGCCGCATCAAGCCCCTCGACGCCCGGCCAGCGGTCGACCGAGATCAGCGACACGCCTTTTAAGCGGCCATCGAGAGCAAGCAGGCGCGCCTGCTTCTCACCGGCGAGCGAGATCTGTATCCGGAGGTCTTCGACCAACCCCTTCGGCTGCATCGCGTCAAGCCGGGTCAGTGCCGCAGAGTCGAGCAGCTTCCCCAACTGAGGAATCTCGGCGAGCAAGGCCAGATCGGCCCCTCTTCCAGCGGCGGTAAGTAAAGCTCCGGCGCTTTCGTACCGGAACGTCAACTCCTCGGCACGCCAGGGATCCTCTCCCGCCGCATACACGGCTACATCGCTCAGCCGTCCCGACCAGCTGTCCCCGGAACGGCGCAGCAGAAACGAGCCGGTGATCTCGCTCAGACCGGCCGGTTCCCCCGCTTCGCGCAGCCGTAACCGGCCATCCTGCAGCGTGGCGTGTCCGGTCGCCGCGATGACCCTCCCCTGTTGCGCGCGAAACCAACCGTCGAGGGACAGCCGCCCGGCCAAATCACGCGCCCCACCCGGGAGGGTGGCGACGTAAAGCGACTCGCTGTGCAGGTGAATTTCCGCGTTCGGGAGAGCCTCGCCGCCTCGCCACCACAAACGCGCTGCCGCCTCGAACGCGCCATCGACGTGGCCCTGAAACCGTCCGCGGGTAACCACTTCCATCGCGCCCGCACGGTGCCGCAGCCACAAGTTGGCTTCGACGGTTTGGTGCCTCGCGATATCGCCGGACAGATCGCGAATACCGATCGAGGCATCCGTCACCACCATGCGCGCCTGGTGCTTCAGCCACTCGATAAATCCATCGTCGCCGCCGGCTCCACCGCCGGACAACACGAGATCACCGATCCGCAGATCGCCGTTGGTGGAGCGTTCCATCTCAATGACCGGCTCCCTTATCAAGAGATAAGACACCGCCGGCACGCCGCCGCGAAAGGATCGCCACCAGGAAAGACGCGCATCCACCTCCGCCACGGATACCAGCACCTCGGACCGATCCCGGTTCAGAATCTGGACACCTTGAAAACGGATCCCGGGCGACAGACCGACGATTCCCCCGG
>JAYZWP010000441.1:0-4645 GCA_036142245.1 Pseudomonadota bacterium
ATCAGGTGCAGCGCCGGCGAATCGGCGGCGATCTGCAGCGCGCGCTCGGCACCGCGCCGGATCAGCGTCTCTTCTCCGGCACGCCGGTCAGGCCCCTTGCTGACGGCGACCACCGGCAGGTCCTGCAGACCCAGTTCGTCCAGCGCTTCCGCCACCCGTTTCAACTGACCTGCGCCGCCGTCGATCAACAACAGGTCCGGCAGTTTGCCCTCCTCTTTCTGAATGCGCCGGTAGCGGCGGGACACCGCCTGATGCATCGCCGCGTAGTCATCTCCGGCGGTGATCTCCTTGATATTGAAACGCCGGTAGTCGGACTTCACCGGTCCGCCGCTGTCGAACACCACGCACGAGGCGACAGCGGCTTCGCCGTGGGTGTGGCTGATATCGAAACACTCGATCCGCTCCGGCAGTTCCGCCAGCTCCAGTACCGCCTGCATTGCCTCGAAGCGCTCCTGCACGTTGGTTCGGGTCGCCAGACGCCGCCGCAGCGCCAGGTCGGCGTTGGTGGCGGCGAGCTTCAGCCATTCGACGCGGGTCCCCCGCTGCGGTTGACGGATGGTGACGCGGTGGCCGTGACGTTCGGCCAGGGCGGTCTCGAGCAGTGTTTTATCCAGTACCCGTGCGTTCACCAGTAGTTCCCTGGGTGCCTCCCGCTCCAGATAGTATTGCGGAATGAAAGCCCCCAGCACGTCCTCGGCTGAGGTCTGCCCCGTTACCTTGGGGAAGAAAGCACGGTCGCCGAGGTTGCGTCCGTCACGGATGGTCACCATGTTCACGCAGGCGGCGCCATGGGCCACCACACAGGCGAGAATGTCCAGGTCGGCGTCGCCCCCTTCGAGTTGCTGCTGCTCCTGGATGCGCTGCAGCGTGGCGATCTGATCGCGCAATTCAGCGGCGCGCTCGAACCGGAGTTTGCGCGCCGCCTGCTCCATCTCGCCGGCCAGCTCGTTCACCACCTGGCGGCTGCGTCCGGTGAGGAACATCTCGGCGTGGCGCACATCCTCGGCGTAACGCTCCGGGGTAACCAGCCCCACGCACGGGGCGGTGCAGCGTTTGATCTGGTGTTGCAGGCAGGGGCGGGAGCGGTTACGAAAGAAACTGTCCTCGCACTGGCGCACCGGAAACACCTTCTGCAACAGGTTGAGGCTCGCCCGGACCGCCCCGGCGCTGGGATAGGGTCCGAAGTAGCGCCCCTTGCCCGAGCGCCCGCCGCGATGAAAGCCCAGGCGCGGGAAAGTCTGGTCGGACGACAAATAGATGTAGGGGTAACTCTTGTCGTCGCGCAGCATGATGTTGTAACGCGGCCGCAGCTCCTTGATCAGATTGTTCTCCAGGAGCAGCGCCTCGCCTTCCGTGTTGGTGACGGTGATCTCGATGGCGGCGATCTGGCTCACCAGCGCGGCGGTTTTCGGATCGCGGTTCTGGCGGCTGAAGTAGCTGGAGACCCGCTTTTTGAGGTTGCCGGCCTTGCCGACGTAGAGCACCTCGCCGCGGTCGTTCAGCATGCGGTAGACACCGGGCCGGCTGGTGAGGCCGGCGAGGAAGCGCTGGCTGTCGAATACGGTCCGGTCGGTTGCGCTGTTCACTGCCGCACGCATTCCAGGAAGCGGCGGAACGCCGTGTCGAACATCGCCTCGGTCAGGCGGCCGGTGTTCAGGTTGTAGCGGCTGCAGTGGTAGGAATCGACGAGCGTGAGACCGGGGCGCAGGGGGTGCGCGGCGCCGTGCGCGAAGGGCGCCACCGACTGCCGCAGATCGAGGGCGCGCAGTACCGAATCGTGGGCGATGCGGCCCAGGGCAAGGATCGCTTGTACCTCATGTGAATTCTCTATTTCATATTTAAGATATTGATTACACTTATTAATCTCTTTTGAATTCGGTTTATTTTGAGGCGGCAGACACTTCACCGCGTTGGTGATGCGGATGTCACGCAGGCGCAGGCCATCGTCCGCCGACTCCGAGGTCTCCGCCGACGCCAGGCCGTGCCGGTGCAGGGTCCGGTACAGCAGCAGGCCGGCGTAGTCGCCGGTGAATGGCCGCCCCGTGCGGTTGGCGCCGTGCATGCCCGGCGCGAGACCGACGATCAGCAGGCGCGCCGCCGGATCACCGAACGGGGGCACCGGCGCGGCGAAGTAGTCGGGATGCTCCTGCCGGACATCCTCCAGAAATCCGGCCAGTCGCGGACAGGCCTGGCACCCGGGATCGAACCCGGTAGCCGGAGCGGTTAACGAGCTTCTCGACAAGGTTTGGTGCTGACGATGCGGGTGGCGGTTGAATGTGCGGCCGGACAGTTTCTGCCTCGCGCGGACCATCCCGGCAACATTTCGCGGTCGGGTCACCGGCACGAGCGGCGCAATTGTTACAATTTTACGCTGTGTCCGGCGCCGGCCGGGGCCTGCGCGGACACTGACTTCAGACAGAAAACGGGGCTGCCGGCAGGAAATCGACGCTGCGGTCCTGTCAGGGGAGATAACGGATTGACTACCATTGCAGAACAGCTTGCGCAGCGCCGCGAGCGGGCGCAGCTCGGCGGCGGCGCGCGGCGTATCGAAGCCCAGCATGCCAAGGGCAAGCTCACGGCGCGCGAGCGTCTCGCTCTGTTGCTGGACGAGGGCAGCTTCGAAGAGTTCGACATGCTCAAGCAGCACCGCTGCCAGGATTTCGGCATGGCGCAGGAGCAGTATCCCGGTGACGGCGTCATCACCGGGCACGGCACCATCAACGGCCGCCTGGTGTTCGTTTTCTCGCAGGACTTTACGGTGTTCGGCGGGGCGCTGTCGGAAACCCACGCCGAGAAGATCTGCAAGATCATGGACAAGGCGATGGATGTGGGCGCCCCGGTCATCGGCCTGAACGACTCGGGCGGGGCGCGGATTCAGGAGGGCGTCGCCTCGCTGGGTGGTTACGCGGACATCTTTCAGCGCAACGTCGACGCCTCCGGCGTGGTGCCGCAGTTGTCGCTGATCATGGGGCCTTGCGCCGGCGGGGCGGTTTACTCACCCGCCATTACCGACTTCATCTGCATGGTGAAAGACACCTCCTATATGTTCGTAACCGGTCCCAACGTGGTGAAGACGGTCACCCACGAGGAGGTGACCGCCGAGGCGCTCGGCGGCGCGGTAACGCACAGCAGTCAGTCCGGTGTCGCCGACCTCGCGTTCGAAAACGATATCGAGGCGATGCATCAGACCCGCCGGCTGTTCGATTTCCTGCCCCTGAACAACATGGAGTCTCCCCCCACCTACCCGTGCGATGACCCGCACGACCGCCGCGAAGAGGGGCTCAACACCCTGGTGCCGCGTAGCGACACACAGCCCTACGACATCCGGGAGCTGATCTACAAAGTGGCGGATCACAGCGACTTCTTCGAGATCCGGCCGGATTTCGCCAGGAACATCGTCATCGGCTTCGGGCGGCTGGAGGGGCGCACCGTCGGCTTCGTGGCCAACAACCCGGCAGTGCTGGCCGGTGTGCTGGATATCGATTCATCCCGCAAGGCGGCACGTTTCGTGCGGTTCTGCGATGCGTTCAATGTCCCGGTCATCACCCTGGTGGATGTGCCCGGCTTCATGCCCGGCACCCAGCAGGAGCGCGGCGGCATCATCCTGCACGGCGCCAAGCTGCTGTACGCCTACGCGGAAGCGACCGTGCCCAAGCTCACCGTCATCACCCGCAAGGCCTACGGCGGCGCCTACGACGTGATGTCCTCCAAGCATCTGAAGGCGGACGTGAACTACGCCTGGCCTACCGCCGAGATCGCGGTCATGGGGCCGAAGGGGGCGGTGGAGGTGATGTACCGCAAGGAGATCGCCGCCGCCGATGACCCCGCAGCGGAGACGGCGCGTCTGGAAGCCGAGTACCGCGCCCGCTTCGCCAATCCGTTCATCGCCGCGGAGCGCGGTTTCATCGACGACGTGATCGAGCCGGCGACCACCCGGGAGCGGCTCTGCCGGGCATTGCGCATGCTCGACAACAAGGCGGTGCACCGGCCTCGACGCAAGCACGGCAACATCCCTCTTTAGATAAATAAAACAAGCAGTTATTGAATTATGTTCAAGAAAATTCTCATTGCGAATCGCGGTGAAATCGCCTGCCGCGTGATGCGCAGTTGCCGGGAACTCGGCATCCCGACCGTGGCGATCTACTCCGAGGCGGATGCCCGCGCGCGCCACGTCCGGGAAGCGGACGAAGCCTACTGCGTCGGTCCGCCGCCGAGTGCCGCCTCGTACCTCAATATCGACCGCATCCTGGAGGTGATCCGGGAATCGGGCGCCGACGCGGTCCACCCCGGCTACGGCTTCCTCTCCGAGAACGCCACCTTCAGCCGTCGTCTCGCCGAGGCGGGGGTCACCTTCATCGGCCCGAAAGAGAAGGCGGTGGCCGCCATGGGGGACAAGATCACCTCCAAGCGGCTCGCCATGGAGGCGGGCGTCAACACCATCCCCGGCTACGACGGCGAGATCGACTCCGTCGCGCAGGCGCGGGAGGTGGCCGCGCAGGTCGGCTACCCGGTGATGATCAAAGCGAGCGCCGGCGGCGGTGGCAAGGGGATGCGGGTGGTCAACAGCCCGGACGACCTGGAGGAGGGGTTCCGCGCCGCCCGGTCGGAGGCCAAATCCGGATTCGGGGACGACCGGGTCTTTATC
>JAYZWP010000442.1:0-3731 GCA_036142245.1 Pseudomonadota bacterium
CCGCCGCCGGGCGGGCCCTGGCCGCCTTCGCCGTCGCGCGTGCGCTCAACGCCGTCATCTCCGTGGTGCAGGAGACCGAGGTGGGATTCAGCCTGGGCGTGAATATCACGGCGGAGCCGGGTCAGGCGCTCGATCCGCTGAATGATCTGGTGGAACGGTTCTCTCTGGTCGCCCTCACGGCTGCAGCGGTGCTGGGCGCGCTGCGGCTGGCCACGGAGCTGTTTGCCTGGCCCGCGGTGCCGATGTCGATGTGGCTGTGGCTGGTGCTGGTGCTTGCCGCCGGGCGGTGGTTGCCCGGCGCGCCTGCCCGGGCGCTGACGCGCGCTCTTGGCGGCGTGCTCACCGCCTGGGCGTTCGTTCTCTTCACCCCGGTTGCCATGGAGTGGGTACACCATGCTCCGCCCATTGCCGAGCGTTACGCCGAGGCGACCCGGACCATGGAGCAGTCCCGGGAACGTATCTCTGCGCTCTACGCCGCACGCGGGATCCCGAGCCGGGCGGATCTGCAACTTTGGGTGGACGAATTGACGAATCTGGCAGGCAGCCTCACGGATGAACTCCTGACACAACTGTCGGTGTTCCTGCTCGAAACGCTGGCCGTCCCGCTGGTGGTTTTCTGGGTGCTGCTGCGCATCGTGTCGGGACTGTTGCGCCCGACCGATTGAAAGGGTACCGGTGCGGCGGCCCCGAGGCTGTGGCGCAGTGCCGGGCGCAGGACCGGACCTGGTACGGCAACGGTTGGCGGACGACCGCGGGCCGCCGGTTTTCGCGGGGACCGCAGGTGATGCCCTGGATCAGGTGTAGGACGTCAGGCGCTCCAGAACGAACTGCACCAGGGGTTCGGGCAGGTGGTCGCTGGCTTGCCGAAACAGCGTTTCGATCCGGGCGATATCGATGATGCCGTTCAGTGTCAGTACCGGGGAGTGCTTGTGATGCAGGGCGCCGGCCGGCTCGCCGGCATCGATGCGCATGTGCGAAAACCCCCTGTCCGCGAACCAGGTCAGCGCGTGTTCGCTGTGTCCTTTGTCGTAGCAGAACTGGAAGCCGATCGGCTCGTCCGCCGTGTCGAACCAGATGTAAAGGTCCATGTCTGGCGATGTGAACCAGCGGCGGCGTGGTTCCCCTTCGCGTTGTCGCACCCGTGGATACTCTTTGAGCGGTTTCAAGGCGAAGCGTCCGGAATCCATTGTGGGGCTGGAATGGGCAGGTTGCTTTGTTAATGGGACCACGCGCCGGCGCACAAAAATCCTGTCCGGTGGCACGGGCGGCGCGTTCCGTGACAAGCGCCGGCAGTAACGCGGCATCGGGCGTGGCAAAGAACCCTGACCGGACTCAGTGTGCGCGCTCAGCCTATCAGCGAGAGTAATCTGGGTGGAAGCAGCCGCACCAAGGCACGAGCAGCGCATACCCCAACGACGTTACGGAAACGGGAAAATGGCATGCTGAGGATGGCAGGTTGCCGGCTCGTCACTTCCTGAAAAGGCGTGACGGGTCAGGCTTCATTACTGCCGCCGCGGCGCGGCGGTGCGTCAGGCGGCAGGTCGAGGAGAGACAGCGTGAACGATCTTTTTGAACTCAAAGCCGCGGATTGGGATCAGCGCACCATCATCCAGGAGATCGCGGCAGCGGTTGCCCGGTCCGTGACCCGCGAGATTGCCATGGAGCCGGATTGGGTGGCGATGGATTTCGGCGCCGGTACCGGGCAACTGTCCGGCCGTGTGAGTGACTACGTCGAACGAATCGTCGCCGTCGATGTTTCGCCGGCCATGTTGAAGCAACTCGCCGCCAAGCCCGAACTGGCCGGCAAGGTTCAGCCGTTATGTCAGGACATCCTGCGCGAGCCGCTGGCCGAGCGGTTTGATCTGATCGTCAGTGCGATGGCCATGCATCACATCGAGGATACCCGGGCGTTGCTGCGCGGACTGGCGGCCCATCTTCGGCCCGGGGGTTGGCTCGCGCTGGCGGATCTGGATAGCGAGGATGGCTCCTTTCACGCGCCGCCCGCGCAGGGTGTCTTCCACCACGGTTTCGATCGGGGGCGACTCAAGGCGATGGCGCAATCGGCGGGTTTGGTCCACTGCCGAGTCCTGGATTGCCACATCGTTGCCAAGGGGGGCAAGGACTATCCGCTGTTTTTGATGGTGGCGGCTGCGCCGTGACGAAAATCAGCGGCGGTGTTGTGTCCCATTCGGCGCGTGCCGCCCGGGAGGGGTTCGCACATAATGCGTTCCCGCGAGGCTCAGCATGCCTGCGCGGAGGAGGAAACAGATGAATGACATGAAGCGGGAATGGGCGGCGCCTTCCCTGCCGGAGGCGAATCACCGTTCGCTCTATACCGACCGGCAGGTATTCGCCGAGGAACTTGAAAAGATTTTCTACGGCACCTGGGTCTACGTCGGGCACGAGAGCGAGATTCCCGACATCGGGGACTTCAAGACGACCTTCATTGGCGAGGTGCCGGTGATCATGTCCCGGGCCGACGATGGCAGGGTGCACGTCTTTATCAACCGCTGCATGCACCGTGGTGCCACCGTCTGCGCGCGCGAGAAAGGCAGCGCGCGGGAATTCATCTGCCCCTACCACGCCTGGGTGTACCGGCTCGACGGCAGGCTGGATGGGGTCGGGCTGCCCCGCGGCTACGCGGATGCGGAAATCGATTACACGGCGCAAAGCCTGACACCCGTGGCCCGGCTCGGTGCCTATCGGGGTTTCGTATTCGCCAGCCTGACGGAGCGGGTCAGACCCCTGGAGGAGCATCTGGACCGCGCCAAGCAATATATCGACTACTACTGTGATCTTGCTCCTTCCGGCGAGATCACGGTCGGCACCACCGGGATCTACAAGCAGACCTACGACGGCAATTGGAAGATCCAGCTCGAAGGCAGCGTCGAGGGGTACCACGTCTGGCACACCCACAAGACAGCAGTGGACGTGATGCAGCGCCAGGTCCCGATC
This sequence comes from Pseudomonadota bacterium, assembly GCA_036142245.1. GTDB lineage: Bacteria > Pseudomonadota > Gammaproteobacteria > Immundisolibacterales > Immundisolibacteraceae > JAYZWP01. The sequence continues at coordinate 2,956 of JAYZWP010000442.1, forward strand.
ATGAAGGAGTACCAGAACCTGCCGATGCGGGCCTACGACCTGGGCTTCGGTCACAACATCATCGAGAACTACACTCTCACTGACGCCCAGGTGCATGAACGCTGGCCGGCGCAGTTCGTCGAGTTGCTGGTGGCCGCCCACGGTGAGCGCCGGGCGATGAACGCCCTGCGCCACCGGTTCAACCTGGTGCTCTTCCCCAACATGGCGCTGCTGGAATACCACGTACGGGTCATCCGCCCGATACAGGTGGACCGCACCGAGGTGCGCACCTACCACACCGCCCTGGTGGGGGCGCCGCGGGAGATGCACCAGCGGCGCGTCCGGGAGCACGAATTCTTCTATGGCCCAGCCGGATTCGGCGGGCCCGACGATATGGCGATCTTCGATCGTATCCAGGAAGGCTACAAGGCGTGGAACGCCGAATGGGTGATGTTCAATCGCGGCTACACCACGGAGGAGATCGATGCGCGGGGCGTGCGTTGCGGCCATCACACCCAGGAAACCCAGCAGCGCGCGCCCTATTACGAGTATCGTCGCCTGATGGGGGCGGACGGCGAACATAACCGGGTCCGGGATCTGCTGAACCGCCCCACGGCGGCCTGAGCAGGAGAAGGTCAATGGACCGTGATGCCGCCGAGACCTTTCTGTTCCGTGAGGCACGCCTGTTGGACAGAAGGCAGTTTCGCGATTGGCAGCAGTTGTTCGCCGCGCAGTTCGTCTACTGGGTTCCCGCCAATGACCCCGATGCCGATCCCGACGAGAACTGTTCCATCATC
>JAYZWP010000443.1:0-6011 GCA_036142245.1 Pseudomonadota bacterium
TCGGCTTCGGCGCGCGCCAGCAGCGCATAGGCCCGGCGCACCAGTGGATTGACCAGGCGGTCGCGGCCCCAATACAGGTTCTCGCGGTTCTGGGCGTGCGCCGCGTAACAGCGCGGATACTGTCCGAACACCTCACGAAACCGCTCCAGGGCAGCCGCCGTGCGTTCGCGCGCGCTGCTCTCCATGGAGGCGCCGTGAAACGCGATCTCGAACCCGTCCCGCGCCAAACCCAGCACGTATTCGCGATAGTCGTCGTGGGCCAGGGTGTGGGAGCCCTGGTAAGAGCTGGGACCGTCGTGGTCGAAACACCAGACCGTCTTGGTGGTACGAAACCCCAGCTCGCGCAGAAAGTCGTAAACCGGCCGGATACCCTGCAGAGTCGAGACGTCGGTATCGTCAAACAGCGAGAAGGCGAAAGCCCGGTCATCGGGAATTCCGGACGCCGGTTCCGGGACGCTGCGGCGGGCGTGCTGGCGGGCCACGGTTCAGCCGATTTCGATCTGAAACAGCGCCAGCGCCTCCTGCGGCACCTGTCCGGCGCCCAGCACCAGTTCGCCGGCGGTCGCACGGTCGGCATCTTCCAGCAGCGACAACTCGCGCAGAAACAGCCGCAGGGGTGTGTTGCGCTGCGTCGGCTCGAACAGCAGCCGCAACTCACCGGCACCGTCCGCGTAGCGGCTCATCAGCCACGCCAGGAAACCCTGCTCGACCCGGCGCTGCAACACCCGACAGGACATCACCAGCGCCGGTACCACGCCCGCCGCGGTGACCAGGCAGGCGAGGATCTCACCGTGGCTGCCGTGACGGTCCGCCAGTTCGGCCGTATAGAGCCGCCCCCCCTGCGCCAGTGCATCGGCGATCTCGGCATCCGACCAGCGCCGGCCATTGAGGTTGAACTGATTGGTTTTGTTGATGAGCTGCACCGCCCGTTCGTGGTCGCCGGTGGTTCGGTCGTGTATCCGCAACCGCATCTGCAGATCCCGCAGAAACTCGGTGACATCCGCGCCGGCCAGATCTTTCGGCACCATGCCGGCCAGGCGGCGCCGGTACATGGCCGTGCGGTCGCGGTCCTCGGCCGTAACCACGGCGCCTGGAAACAGTTCGTTCAGGCGCGTGAGAAACCCGGGCAGATGCTCGTCCGACGAGGGAAAGGTCAGGCAGGTCACCTCCGGCAATGCGTCCTGGACCTCCTCGATCTCGACGGGATTGTCATCTACGAACACCAGTGCGTCCCGCCCCAGATCCAGCGACTCGGCGAGCGCCGCGATCTGCCCGGACTTGGAGTGGTAGTTCGCCGAAATTGCGACGAACTGCTCCGGACCGAGCGCCATTCCGCCTTTCTCCAGCGGGCCGCGGGCCAGGTCCGGATCATTCCGGCTCACCGCGGCGAGCAGCACCCCCTGGCGCTGCAACCCGGCGAGCAGCGATTGATACACGAAGTGCCGGTATCCGACTCCCTGGGGCGCGGCGCTCACCCCTTCGATACCGTCCTCGCCGACGATGCCGGCCCACAGGGTATTGTCCAGATCGGTGATCAGCACCTTCTTCGCGGCGGCGGGTCGGTCCAGCGCCGCCGCAACGACCGCCTCGGCCACCGCGCTCAATGCGTTCCCGCCGAAAGGCGTGCCGTGGGCGAGATAAGCGGCGAGCGAAAACAGCCCGCCGTCCAGACAGTCCGCGCCGGCATCCCCGGCAATGGTCATCAACAGATGCTCCAGGTGTCGATCGTCGCGGGGGATGCCGAGAACCGGGGGCACCGGCGCCGGGACATAGAGCACGGCGGCGTTGGGGCGCGCGGCGAGCCGTTCGCACCGCTGCGCCGCGGCGCGGCGCAATGACGCCAGTACCGGTCGTTCGGCCGGCAGGCCGGAGCGCCAGTCGAGTTCCGGCGTAAGATCCCAGGGCAGGAGCAAAAAGACATCCCGCTCTCCGGACTGCGGTGGGGAAAGCAGCGTCTGCGGCAGGGTGTTGAACGGCAGGGTGCGCAGCCGCGCGTCATGCCCGCGGCGAATCGCATGGGCCCGGACATACAGCTCCAAGGTCTCCGGCGTGCCGGACATCGCCAGCAGGAACGGCAACTGCTGCACCGGCGGCTCGCCACGTACCAGTGTGGCGGCTTCGAGAAAGTTCATGGCCCGCGGTCAGAGCCCCTTGCCGTCGAGCAGTGCCTGCGCCGCGCCGAAGGAGTTCAGCTGCAGCGCCTCGGCGGGATCGACGCTCACCTGGAATTCGCTCTCCATCGCGGCAATCAGCATAACGGTCGCCAGCGAGTCCCATTTGGGCTCGTCCTGCGCGTTCAGTGTCTCAGGGTCGACATCGTCGCCCAGTTCGAAAACCGAGCGAAAGATGGCGCGAAGCGTTGCTGCATTGTCGGGGTTCATGTGTGGTTCCGTGAATTCGCACCGGCTGGCGGCAGGTGGCCCGGGCGTCACCGCCTGTATCGGCAGTCGGGTCAGAAAGTTGTGTCCGAGTGAGCGTCGCCGCGCATTATCCACCAGGCCGAGAGATCCTCCGGCACCGATTCGAACGACTCACCCCCCTTCACCAGGAAATGCACCCGCCCCGGGCGCTCGACACAGGCGCGGCGCCGCAGCAACGCGCGGGGGCTGCGGTGACTCGGCGAAACCATCAGGGCGTGCGCCCCGAGACGACGCGCCAGGCGTTCAGCAGCCTCCAGCAGCGCATCGCCGACCTGCGGCGCCGACGGCGGATAGAGCAAATCCGAAACCACGGCGATACGAATACCGTTCAGGCGCGGATCCCCGGCCGCCGCCGGGGGTTTCACAATAGCGTAGCCGAGCGGCTGTTCGTCCTGCCAGGCGGTCAGCGCGCGATAGTCCTGTGCGGCGTGCTGCTCGATGTAGCGCCACCGGACAAAGGCGCCGCTGCGCACCACCGTGGCGTGCAGTTCCCGGCGACACCGTTCCCAGATGCGGTCCAGTACCTCACGGCTCGCCGCGCCGGCGTCGTCGCGAACCTCACACCGGGCCGCGCCGCCCGGCCTGACCGCCAGCAACCAGAGCCGGCGCGCGCAACCGAGACCTGCACCGCAAACGGCTGCGACCGGAGGCCAGGCGGCGACCTTCAGCAGCCTGCGCAGCCAGGGGGAGGGCGACAACTCCAGCGCGTCCGGGTCCATCCTGCGCAGGATGCCGGCCGGATCGAGCAGGGCGAGACAATCCGGCAACGCACCGAGATCCTTGAAACCGACCGCCGCAAACAGCCGGAAGGACGCCGGCATCACCGTCAGGGCACCGGCCGCCTGGGTCTCCCGGGCCGCCTGCTTCAATACGCTGTAGCCCACCGGTCCGTTGCGATACTCCTCGCGCACCATGAAACCGGTGATCCAGGGCGCGCAGGATTCGGTATCCCCGACCCGAAACCTATTCGGGAATGCCGTTACATAACCGATAACTTCGCCGTCCTGCACCATGCCCCAGGCCGGCATGCGAGTGCCGGGCTGGTAGGGATTGATGTCGGCCTGACGATCCCGCTCCGCAATAACATCCGCACCGGTACCGGCACTGCCCCAGGTGGCGGCGAAGAATCGCGCCATCGCCTCGGCGTCGTCGTCGCCGAGCGCACGAACCGCGATGTCCGGTTTATTCATGGATGTATGCAGTGTTCAATGAATCCCGCACGGCGTTAACGGACGCGCATGCAGTAGCAAAGCGTTCGTGCCGGCTAAGCTGGATCGGGAAAATGTTACCGTCACCGACAGGGAGATGACGAGCCCGATGCCATTAACCACTACCCGGATCGACACCCCTCGCGGCGCACTGCCCTGCCTGACGGCCGGCGACGGCCCACCGCTGATCTGCCTGCACGGCTTTCCGGACGACCCCTGGAGCTTCGGCGCCCAGGCCGACAGACTCGTGGAAGCCGGGTACCGGGTCGTGGCGCCCTGGTTGTGCGGCTACCACCCCGCCACTCTTGCGGCGGACAACCAATACGACGTGATCCGCGCGGCCGACCAGGCGCAGCTGCTGCTCGACGCCATCACCGATCAGCCGGCGGTACTGATCGGCCACGACTGGGGCGCCGCCGTCGCCAACCAGCTTGCCATCCGGATACCGCAGCGCATCCGCGGCATCGTCACGCTCGCGGTGCCGCACGGTCCCGGCCTGCTGGACGCGCTGCTGCACAACCCCGACCAGCAGCGCCGCTCCTGGTACCTGTTTTTCTTTCAGACCGCGCTGGCGGAAGCCGCGGTGAAACAGGATTTACGCGGTTTCATCGAACGTCTGTGGCGTGACTGGTCGCCCGGCTGGGCCTTCAGCGACGACGCACTGGACCGGGTCGTGAAAACGCTGACGGCGCCCGGCGTGCTGCAGGCGGCCCTCGGTTACTACCGCGCCGCGCTCAGCGCCGAGCCGCCGACCGCGCTGCCGAAAATCTCCCGCCCGGCCCTCTACCTGCACGGCGCCGACGACGGCTGCATCGGGCCCGAGTGCTGCGCGGGCATGCAGGCTTGCTACGCCGGCCCCTTCGAACATCACCTCCTGCAGGGTGCCGGCCACTTTCTGCACCGGGAACTGCCGGATCAGGTCAACACCATCATCCTGGACTGGCTGAATCGGCTGTGACCCGCGCCGCGGGAGGCTGCCACGCCGCCCGCCACGCCTGGAACATCAGCAGGGTCCAGAGCCCGTTGCCGTGATCCGCGCCGCCGCTCTGGTGCGCCCGCCAGACGGCGGTTACCGCCTGAGGATCGAAAAAACCCTCATCGCGCAGCCGCGCCGGGTCCAGCAGCTCCTCGCCCCACTCCTTGAGGGGTCCGCGCAGCCAGTCCGTGACCGGCACCGAAAACCCCATCTTGGGCCGCTCGATCATCTCCCGCGGCACGTAACGGTAGAGCACCTGACGCAGCAGCCACTTGCTGCGCCCGTCGCGCACTTTCAAGGCGAGCGGTACCCGCCAGGCGAACTCCACCAGTTCGTGACTCAGCAGCGGCAGCCGTGTCTCCAGGCTCACCGCCATACTGGCCCGGTCCACCTTGGCGAGGTTATCCCCCGGCAGATAGCCGATCTGGTCCCAGAACATCGCGCGGTCCATGAATGCCGCCACCGACTCGGGCGGCGGCTCGTCGAGTGCGTCGGGCAGCTCCTCGCCCGCGACGGTCAAACGGCGCGGCGCGTCCCAGAAACTGAGCAGACCGCGGTACGCGTCCGCCAGCGACTCGCGTTGCAGCAGGGCGGCGAACTTCTGCGCCTTGAGCCCGAGGTTACGCTGGCGGGACCGGGGATCGCGCCAACGACCCAGGAGCTGATGATAGGCGCCGTCCCAGACCGCCGGCGGCACGCCCCCGAGCAGTGCCCCGGCGGTGGTCCGCAGCGGCCGGGGCAACACGCCGAGCCGGCGCCAGAGCCGGTCCGTCGCGATGTAGCGGTTGTATCCGGCGAACAGTTCGTCGCCCCCGTCCCCGGACAGGCAGACGGTGACCTTCTGCCGCGCCAGACGGGAGATCAGCAGGGTGGGAATCTGCGACGCATCGGCGAAGGGTTCGTCGTAGATGGTGGCAAGCTCCGGCACCACCGCCAAAGTATCCGCCGGACCGATCACGAGCGCCTGGTGATCGGTCCCCAGATGCTGTGCAATGGCGGCAGCGAACCGGGACTCGTCGAACATCTGCTCGTCGTAGCCGATCGTGAAGGTGTTCACCGGCCGCCCCGCCAGCGCCTGCATCACCGCCACCACGGCGCTCGAATCGATGCCGCCCGACAGGAACGCGCCCACCGGCACATCCGCCACGCTCTGCCGCGCGACGGTGCGCCGCAGCAGCTCATCCAGCGCCGTGACCGCGGCGGCGGGGTCCCGCAACGGCTCCGCCATACCGCGTTGCGCGGCCTCGGCTACCGACCAGTAACGGCGCGGCGCGCCCGGCGCACTGTCCGCCCCGGGCAGGAAACCGGCGGGTGGTGCCGGAGCGGTGACGGTCAGGGTGCAGCCGGGCGGCAGCTTGTAGAGCCCCGTGTAGATCGACCAGGGCGCCGGGACGTAGCCGTAGCGCA
>JAYZWP010000444.1:0-4207 GCA_036142245.1 Pseudomonadota bacterium
GACGAACACCTCGCCGTGCTGGAACGGGTTCATGGTGCCGGGATCCACGTTGATGTAGGGATCCAGCTTGATGAAGGTGAGCTTCAGACCGCGGGACGCCAACAGCGCGCCGATGGAAGCAGACGCGATCCCCTTGCCCAACGAGGAGACCACACCACCGGTCACAAAGATGAATTTCGGCATCCAGACAGGGGTCGCGGAGGAAATCAGGCGGTTGAAAACGCGCAGTATAACGCCTTGATCCGGGTCGGCGGTCCCCGGCTGTCCCTGATCGGACTCTGATCGGACCCTGATCGGATGATTTGTTGCCGTTCAGCGCTGGCGGCGAAACGCCCGCAGCTTTTCCTCCAGCAACTCATCCTCCCCGCCCCCAGCGGCGAAACGCCGGGCACCGTAGGCACGCAGAAACTCGGTCGCGGCGTTGCGTTTCGGCTCCGACCACTCCCCCGGCAGATGCGCCAGGTAGGTTTCGCTGGTCCAGTGCCGATGATCCGGCAGCCGGGCGGCGGCAAGAAACCGCCGCCAGAGCCGCTGCCAACGCCGTGCCGAGTTGGAGCCTGCCGCTACCGCGGCGGTGCGGATACGCCGATACTCCCGCACGAACAGCAACACCAGAATGGCAAAGCCGCACAGGATGAGAATGTTCTCGACCGCGTCGGAAAATTCCAGCGCATCCAGAAACTGCCGCACCCGGATCACCGTCAGGTGGTACAAGCGGTTCCAGCGGGAGCCCTGGTAGCCGGCCTGAAACAGGTCGAGGCTCGGCGGGGTCGGGTCGAAGGTGTGCCAGTAACCCTGCTCGTCCTGCCACTCCACCCAGGAATGGGCGTCCCGCTCGCGCACCAGCCAGGCGTCCCGACCGAGACTCTCGGTCACCAGGTAGCCGCTCACCAGACGGCTGGGCACATCATTGGCGCGCAGCAGCATCGCCGCCGCGGTCGCGTACCAGAAGCAGTAACCCGGACGCTCGTTGAGGAGAAAATCTTTCAGGGGCTCGCGCGGGTCGAGACGAACCTCCAGCGAGTAGGGTCGGGTGAGAAAGGCTGCGCGGATCTTGCTCACCACCTGGCGCGGATCGGTATCCGCGAAGCGTCGCGCTTCCCGCGCCAGGTCCGCGTCCCACCCGGGCGGCAGCGCCAGCCAGGTGTCCGCGCGTGAATCCCGTCGCGGTTCGGTCGGATAGACCCGCCACTCCTTGCGCGCGTCCCGCTCGAACGCCCCCTCCCAGATCCGGTGGCTGTTCTGCGTAAGCCCCGGCGCCGCGACCCACACCTCGCCCGCCGTGGGCGGCAGGAACAGAAACCGGTCCCAGCGCAAACTGGTGATGGTGAGGCCGTCGGCCCCGTAGGGCGGCGCATCCGCCACGGCGTGTTCGAGCCGAAAGTGGCGCGATTCCTGATCACCCAGACCCACCACCACCGCCTCCTGCGCCGGGCGCACGGCCTCCCAGATGTGATTGCGGTCGAGGCGGTCGTGCCGATTCCCGACCAGGTAGAAGCCGGGCATGGCGTCACCCTGCACGCGCATCACCGCCCGGTTGGATGGGTTTAGAAACGCGGACGCATCCAGACGCTGGAACGGCGAGAAACCTATCGACCCCGATTTGAAGTCCGGCGCCAGGGAGAACATCATGCGAATCAGCGGCCGCTGCACCTCGTAGAGCCCCCACAGGACCGCTGGCGCCAGCACCATGGCCGGCAGAAACCAGGCGAACCGCTGCCAGAGACCGCGCGGCACCCGGGCCAGCGTCAGCGCCAGCACCGCCATGCCCACCCCGAACAGCTGAACATAACCGAGCCGCGCTCCGACCTGCAGTTCCATCGACGGATCGCGGGGCAAAGGCGTGAGCAGCAGCAGACAGAGCCCGACCAGTGCCAGGTTCTGGGTGCCGCGATCCACGGGGTGCTGGGCGGTCACCGGCGGCCGTGCCCACAGCAGCCAGAGCAGCAGCAGAACCCCGGACAGACAGAACCCGGCAAACACCCGGAAGTAGGCCGGCCAGGTGCCGGGCAAGGCGACCTCTTCCATCATGAAATACCCGGCGAGCCCGCCCATCACCAGGGTGATGAAACCGAGGCCCATGGTCGGCGCCGCCGGGCGGACCGGCAACGACCACAGTCCGATGGCCAGCAGGCCGCCTACCCACTGGACGCCCTCCAGGCGCATCGACGCCCCGACATGCCACAACGCCGCCAGACAGAACAGCAGCGCCGGCAGATCGCGCCATCTGCCCCCCATCAGGCCGCCTCCCGTCGCCACAGCGCCGCCGGAAACTCGTGGAAACCGGCCAGGGGGGAAATTTCCATCCCGCCGTCCGCCGCCTCCGGCACCAGCATGACCAGGGCCACCCGCCCGGCCTGCCGCCACGCCTCCACCCGGGTCCGCCATTCCGCCGTCCAGCGCCCGCACACCAGGAGGTAGATCTGCTCGCCATCGGTGAGGGTCTGCGGCAGACGCGTCTCGTGGGTCGCCGGCACGGTCGCCATCAGCCGGTAGAAAGCGCCCATGTCGGGAGTCTTGGTCCAACCGTCGTTCAGGTGGACGGCGGTCAGTTCGAGCCCCTCCGCGTGGCCGCGGCGCACCAGATCCACCGCCACGGCGAGGCGCCGGTCCAGCACTTCCGGGTCATCGGGGCGCCGTTTCCAGGCGGGAAACCGGGCCACGGCGGTGTCGAGGATCAGCGCCAGCCCCTCCGGTTTGACCAGGGCCGTACCGTCATACACCTTCGTGAGCGGTTCGCCGCGGCGGGCGCTGGCGCGCTGGTCGAGGCGCCGGATGGAGTCACCACCCTGAAACGGGCGGGAGTAGAGATAATCCAGCGCGCGCTCACGGCCGCCGGCATGGCTGCCGAAATTCACGGTATCCGCCGCCTGTTGCGCCAGCTGCCGCAGCGACGGCAGCGCCCCGCGATACGGCGACGGCAACACCGCCATTTCGTGAGGGACATCCAGACGCTGCAGGGCGCGGGTCACAAAAAAGGGGAAATAGGTCTCCACGGCGACACCCGTCAGGTCCAGCACCCCCCGGCGCCGCGGTGTGCAACTGACCTCAAAGCTCCGCGACTCGTCCGGGCTCAACTCCACTTCGTGATGCAGCGACCATTCCGGGGGAAGCTGCGCGTGACGCACCGTCAGCTCCCGCACGACGAAATTCTTCAAGGCAAAGCGGCCCGCGTGGACCAATTGAATGCGGCTGCGGCAGGGCCGCCCCACCTCGGCGTACTCGGGCGCCACGCGCCGCGCGGAGACCCGCGGCCGGTGCAGAGCGCTCAGCACCCGGCTCCAGATCAGCAGCACCAGGATGGCGGCCGCGGTGGACAGGTAGAACACCTGAAAGTTACGGAAGCTCAGCAGCAGGATCATTATGGCGATCACCAGCAGCAGTTTGCCGGTCCGCGTGAGGCCGTCGAACAGCAGGCCACGCAACAACCGCGACACGGGGTCGCGGCGCCGTTCGTCCCGATAGGGCACCAGGCGCAGTTCGGACACCCACAGCACCAGCCGCCACAGGTGCAGCGCATAGGGTTCGCCGGGAACCCGCAGGGGACGATCTTCGAGGGTTTTCATCGCGCGCGGCGCAGCCCGGCCAGCCCGGGCACGGGTCCGCGCTCCGGCAAAGCGCCTGACATCACGCCGTGCCAGCCGCGAGACATCACCTCAATGCCCGGAACTCGCTCATCGCACAGGACACTAGCGGGGAACCGGAACCGCCCTGAGGTACTCCTCGAGCAACTCCGCCGCCTGACCCCGATCGTGATCTCGGCCGTGGCGCGGCAGCAGCCGGTGTCCCCAGACCGGCTGCAGCAGTTTCTGGATCATCTGCGGCGTGACGGCGCTGCACCCCTGCACCAGGGCATAACTTTTCGCCGCCTCCGCCAGATGCAGCGCCCCCCGGGGGGAGATGCCGAGTTTCAGGCGCTCATCCTCCCGGGAGGCGCGGGCCAGGTCGATGATGTAGCGCGCCAGATCGGGGTGCAGAAAACTCTGCGCGGCGCGGGTGCGCAGATCGAGCACCTGTCCCGCTTCGAGCGCCGCGACCGGTTCGTGTCCGCGCTGCCTGGCGTAATCCCCGAGCAGGTGCAGTTCGGCGTCCAGGTCCGGGTAGCCGATGCTGGTCGCAATGAGAAAACGGTCGAGCTGCGCTTCCGGCAACGGGTTGGTGCTGTCGAAATCGATGGGGTTCTGTGTCGCGATGACGGTGAACAGGT
>JAYZWP010000445.1:0-3389 GCA_036142245.1 Pseudomonadota bacterium
GCTCTTGCCGCAACGCGGCGTGGAGTTTCACCAGCGGGGCCACTACGGCATTCGGCCCGGCAAGGATAATGTTGATGCCCCGCTCCACCGCGAACTGGATGGAGGCCTCGCTGCGCGCGCCGTACCACAGAGGTGGATGGGGCTGCTGTTTCGGTTGCAGCACCAAGGGAACGTCACGATAACGGAAATGTTTGCCGCGGTGGTCGAGCCGCGGATGCGTCAGCCCCTTCAGAATCACCTCCAGCGCTTCATCGTAGATGTCGCGGCTCTGCATGAAATCGATGCCGTGGTGACCGATCTCGAAAGGCGATATTCCGCTGCCGATGCCAACATCGAGTCGTCCGTCGGTCAACTGATCGAGCATGCAAATCTCTTCGACCAGGCGCAGCGGTGAGTAGAGCGGCAGTAAATAAACCAGGGACCCAAGCCGAATGCGCCGGGTACGCTGGCTCGCAGCCGCCAGGAACACATTGGGTGATGGCGCCATTCCCAGAGGTGTGGCGTGGTGTTCGGCGAGGTGGTAGCTGTACCAGGGACCCGCGTCGGCCATTTCGAGCAGCGCCAACCGGCTTTCATAAAGCGCGGTCAATGATTCCGCATCACGCCGCTCGAGGTGATCGAACAGACCGAACCGGATCGGTTGCCCCACCGGTTGGATATCCTCGATTCCTCGCTGCGCTTACGGGCGCAGCACCTCCCCGGGCAGGCCGCCGCAGTGCTCACCGTCGATATAAAGCGGCTTTCCATTGACTACGACGCCGGCGATGCCTCGCGGACGGGATACCAGCCGGCGCTCTCCGCCTGGCAGATCCCACACCGATTCAGGCAACCGGTCCGAACCGACTGTCGTTTCGTCAAAGATCACCAGGTCCGCTTTCTTCCCCTCCGCAACCACGCCACGGTCGGTCAACCCGAACAATTTGGCCGGTTCCGAGGTGAGCCGTTGGACGGCGCGCTCGAGGCTGAGCTTGCCCTGCTCACGCACCCAGTTCTGCAGCATGTAAGTGGCGTATCCGGCATCGCATATCTGATCGACATGGGCCCCGCCATCTGACGCGCCGACCACGGTTTCCCCGTGGCGCACCAGTTGACCGACCACCTCGACGTCAGTATTGGCGATGGTGTACAGGAAGCGCATGTCGAGGTTGTCTTCGAGACCAAGGTCGAAAAAGGTGTCCAGCGGCTCCTTGCCTTGCTCTCTGGCGATTTCGGCGACGTTTCGTCCCACCAGGGACTCGAGCCCCGGGTCGTTGACGAACTGCACCTCCAGGCGATCCCACTGGCCCCGAAAAACCCCAGGAGTTTCTTCAAGTGCTTTCTTTAATTCTTTCCTAAATACAGGATCCTTATAGAGTTTAAGTTGGGCATCTTCAGTCGTATTGAAGGCTTTCCCCATCGCCTTACGGTCGCTGAAAATGAACGGTTTGCGCAACTCCACCTGCGTCAGGAACGGGCGGCAGGAGACCTGGGGGACGGCACCCTGCTCGAACAGCGGGTGAATGCGCTCCAGTGTCTCGAGCGCGATCCCCGGATTGTGGTCCGGCGAGAGCATGAAAGCCCAGGTCAGCGGGCGGCCACTCTCCCGCAGCAGCATTTCAACCAACTCATACTCTTCCTGCTGCACCTGACCGAGGCTGCGACTCAGGGCAATCTCGATGATGCCCTTGCCGGTTCTGCGCAGTGCGTTCGCGTAGGCTTTCAGTTCTTCCAGACTCGCCAGGCGAGAGGCGAGCGGACGACCCTGATAACCGATGTGCTGCGGGAGAATGGTGGTGCTGAATCCCAGCGCGCCGGCTTCGACACCCTCCTCTATCAACTTGGCGATCCGGGCCGTTTCGTCGCGCGTGGCGGCCCGCTCCATCGATTCGCGACCGATCACGTAGTGGCGTAATGACGCCAGTGGCATGAGAAACCCGAGATTGATACCCGAACCACTGGCCGCGGCGGCGTCCATGAACTCCGGAAAGGTTTCCCAATTCCAGGGTAGACCCGCCTTGAGGACATCCATGGACATCGCCTCGACGTTCACCAGATCCATCATGTTCACGTCGCGGTCCGCGGCTCGGCAGGGAGCGATACCGACACCGCAGTTGCCCATCACCACCGAGGTGACGCCGTGCCAGGAGGTGCTGGTCACCAGCGGGTCCCAGAAAATTTGCGCGTCGTAATGCGTATGCGGATCGATAAATCCGGGCGACACGATCTTGCCGTGGGCATCGATCACCCGCGCCGCGTCGCCATCCAGGACACCGATGGCGGATATCTCTTGCCCCGACATCGCGACATCCGCGGCACGCCGGTCAGCCCCGGTACCGTCCACCAGGGTGCCACCTTTAATGAGCAGGTCCCATGCCATCCTCTGTTCCTCCTTGCTTGCGGCTGCTTGCGCAGCCTGTTCTAAGGAAACTCCGGGAAACACCATTCCTGGTGTCTCTTAAAACTCGCCGCGGTGGGGCGCATGCCCGCGCTGCGATCCATGAATCGATGACCTAGGCCATCGATTCGTACCCGGCCATACCACTGCGGACGGGAAGCTTTGCAAAGATCAGAGTTCCCCTGACCGGCACTATATCGACTCGGGCGATACTCGTCGATCAATACTCCAGCGCACAATACTCCAGCGCAGGCTCTCGAAGTAATCACCGCGCGTGTTTCGGTCCGGTCCGACGGGGTATTGATCTAAACGATCGTTAAGATAATCTTTCGCGGGTTCTGGTTCAGTCAGATACATCACATTCCAAGGCACCGGAGGGGAATCGAATGGAAGCCACCATCTCCTATCAGTCACCGAAGCTCAGTGTGGTAAACCGCATGACCACGCTGCCGCTCATCTTTCTCGCCGCTTTGCCGGTCATCGGCTACATGCTGGGCGGAGGGGCGTGGCACTTGTTGACCCTGGGGGTATTCGCGCTGTTCTGCGTAATTGATCCTTTCGTCGGACCGGACATGATCAACCATCCGGAAACGATGGAGCGGGACCTGGAGAACGCGCTTTACTATCGTTTCATGCTCTGGCTGCTGGTGCCTGTCCAGTTCGCCGTCACCCTGTTCGGCATGTTTGTCTTTACTCAGTCACCCCTGACCCTCTGGGTGGGGGTCGGTTTCGCCTTGTCGATGGCGCTGGCAACCGGGTTCGGGGCAACCGCCGCGCACGAGCTTTGCCACCACCATCAGCGCTTCGACCAGTTCATGGGAGTGCTGCTGTTTCTTCCCATCAGCATGACCAATTTCTGGATTTACCATAACTACGGACACCACAACAAAGTGGCGACGCCGGAGGATCCCGCCTCCGCCAAATACGGCGAAACCGTCTGGGTCCATGCCCCGCGCAGTATCTGGAAGAAATTCTGGCTTGCCTGGGAAGTAGAGAGCCAGGGGCTGCAACGCAT
>JAYZWP010000446.1:0-2793 GCA_036142245.1 Pseudomonadota bacterium
GCAGAAAGCGCTCGCGTTGCAGTCCCCCCCGATACAGGTCGCGCGGCGCGGTATTGGAGGTACAGACAATGGTGACACCCGCCTGCATCATGCCCGACAACAGAGGGCCGAGAATCATGGCGTCGGCCACATCCTGCACCTGAAGTTCATCGAAGCAGAGCAGCCGCAGGTCGGCGGCCAGCGCGTCCGCCAACTCCGCCACCGGATCGGTCCTGTCCTTCAGCTCCCGCAACCGGCGGTGCACCATCTGCATGAAGGCGTGGAAGTGTTCACGCCGCTTCTGCGCCACGGGCAGCGTATCGAACAGGAGGTCCATCAGGTAACTCTTGCCCCGGCCGACGTCTCCCCACAGATACAGCCCCTCGGGCGCGGCCTGCGGCTGTTCGGTGCTGAACAGCCGGCGCAACCACCCTCTCGACCGACGGTCAGGTTGCCCGGTCGCTGCCGTCAGGTCGGAATGGAGGCGGTCGAGTTCCCGCACCGCCTGCCGCTGCGCGGGGTCGTCCTGGAATTCGCTTTGTTGCAGATCCACCGCATAGCGCTGCGAGGGTGTCATGCCCTGCTCCCGCCCCCGCATGGCCGGGGCCTCAGACGCGGCGCAGCACCAAGCGCTTTTTCAGGTCGGCGATCGCCTTGGCGGGATTCAGCCCCTTGGGACAGGCGCTGGTACAGTTCATGATGGTGTGGCAACGATACAGGCGAAAGGCATCCTCGATCTGATCGAGCCGCTCGCCCTGCGCCTCGTCGCGGCTATCCGTGATCCAGCGGTGAGCGGCGAGCAGAATCGCCGGACCCAGAAACCGGTCGCTGTTCCACCAATAGGAAGGGCAGGAGGTGGAGCAGCAGGCACACATGATGCATTCGTAGTGGCCGTCCAGCGCTTCGCGGTCTTCCCTGGACTGGAATCGTTCCCGTCCTTCCGGGGGCGGCGTCTCCGCCTTCAGCCAGGGTTCGATGGACTCGTACTGGGCGTAGAAATGGGTGAGATCCGGCACCAGGTCCTTGATCACCTCCTGGTGCGGCAGCGGATTGATGGCGATGGTGGCTGACCGGCACTCGTCGATCGCCTTGGTACACGCCAGGGTGTTGGTGCCATCGATGTTCATGGCGCAGGAACCGCAGACCCCTTCCCGGCACGAGCGGCGAAACGTCAGCGAGCCGTCCTGCTCATTCTTGATCTTGATCAGCGCATCCAGCACCATGGGACCGCACTCACTGCGGTCGATTTCGAAGCGCTGATACCGCGGCGCGCTACCACTCTCCGGATCGTAACGGTAAATCTCGAATACGGCGTTTTGCTGTGCCACCTGTCGCTCCTGCGGTCTGCGGCCCTGAAACTCTCAGTACACCCGTTTCATCGGCGGGATGGACTCGACTTCGTCCGTCAGCGGCTGCATCTGCACAGCCCGGGTTGCCAGCCGCACCTTACCCGCGGTCTGGTCCTCGACCCAGCCGAGGGAGTGGACCATCCACTGGTCGTCGTCCCGCTCCGGGTAGTCATCGCGGGCATGGGCACCCCGGGATTCGGTCCGTTTGGCCGCCGAGTCCATGGTCACCAGAGCCAACCCGATCAGGTTGTCCAGTTCCAGGGCCTCGACCAGGTCGGTATTGAAAATCAGTCCGTGATCGGTAATCCCCAGGTCCGGCATCGACTTCGCCACCTCGCGGATTTCCCGTTGACCTGCCTCCAGTGTCTCGGCGGTTCGGAACACGGCGCAGCGATTCTGCATGATCTTCTGCATCTCGGTACGGATCTGCGCGGGCGCGGCGGATCCGGAACCGCGGCGGATCCGGTCGAGCCGCTGCACGGCGCCGCGGCCGGCTTCCGCGGCCAACTTCGGCTCAGCGATCTGCGGCAGCGTCTCCTTGAGCCGCAGTGCCGCCGCCCTTCCGAACACGATGATATCCAGCAAGCTGTTGGCCCCGAGGCGGTTCGCCCCGTGCACCGAGACACAAGCGCATTCGCCGATGGCAAACAGCCCGGGGACCACCCGATCCTGGCCGTGCTCGTCCTGGTTCAACACTTCGCCGTGGAAATTGGTGGGGATGCCGCCCATGTTGTAGTGCACCGTCGGCAGCACCGGAATCGGCTCCCGGGTGACGTCGACCCCGGCAAAGATCCGTGCCGTTTCGGAAATGCCCGGCAACTTCTCGGCCAGCACCTCCGGACCCAGATGCTCCAGATGCAGCAGGCAGTAATCCTTCTGCGGTCCGCAGCCGCGGCCTTCCAGGATCTCCACCGTCTCCGCCCGCGAGACCACGTCGCGCGAGGCAAGGTCCTTGGCGGTCGGGGCGTAGCGCTCCATGAACCGCTCGCCGTCGGCGTTGGTGAGATACCCCCCTTCCCCGCGGGCACCCTCGGTGATGAGGCAACCCGACGGGTAGATGCCGGTGGGATGGAACTGCACCATTTCCATGTCCTGGAGCGGCACCCCGATGCGCGCCGCCATGGCCAGCCCGTCGCCCGTACAGATATGCGCGTTCGTCGTGGACTGGTACACGCGCCCGTAGCCACCGGTGGCGAGCACCACAGCCTTGGCGGCAAAGCGATGCAACGAGCCGTCCTCCATGCAGTAGGTCATCACCCCCTGCACGCCGCCCTCGTCCCGGGTGATCAGGTCAAGGGCAAAGTGCTCGACGAAGAACTGCGCCCTGTGCCGCAGCGACTGCTGGTAAAGGGTGTGAAGCATGGCGTGACCGGTGCGATCCGCCGCGGCGCAGGTGCGGTGAGCGATGGTCTTGTGGTCCGCCAGATACTGACCGCCGAAGGGACGCTGGTAGATCTTGCCGTCG
>JAYZWP010000447.1:0-10453 GCA_036142245.1 Pseudomonadota bacterium
CTCGTCGATGCTCGGCAGGCGCATGTTGCCGACCACCACGCCCATGACCGTCACCGCCAACAGCCCCGCCTCCTCTTCCAGCATGTCACCCAGAGCGTAAACCGCGAGCACGATGACGATCAGCAGCGGCGCCTTCAGATATTCGGCGACATGGCCGCGCCGGAACACGCTGCCGGTAACCCACCCGGCGATGCCGCCGATGGCTGCGGCCCCTCCGACCGCCAGCATCAGATTCAGCAGCACGGCGGACTCGTCCTGCGCCTGGGCCTGATAGCTGAAGTACTGAAACACCATCACCGCCAGCAGGGCGCCCACCGGATCGTTGACGATCCCCTCCCACTTCAGCAGCGACGCCGGACGGCGCTTCAGCCGCGCCTGGCGCAGCAGCGGAATGATCACCGTCGGCCCGGTGACGACCAGAATGGCGCCCAGCACCAGCGCGACCGGCAGCGAAAGACCGCCGATGTAGAAACCGCACAGGGTAACGGTCAACCAGCTCGCAACCACGCCGATGGTCGTCAACCGCCGCACCCCGGATGCGGCCTCCCGGAGTTCGTGCAGACGCAGGCTGATCCCGCCCTCGAACAGGATCACCGCGACGCCGAGCCGCACGAAAACGGTGAGCATCTCCCCGAACTGTTCGGACGGATTCAACCAGCCGAATACCGGTCCGGCGACGATGCCCGCCACGGACAGCGCCACGATGGCCGGCATGCGGATCAGCGACGCGACCCATTGCGCGCCCATGCCCAGCAGCCCGATCAGGACAAGCGAATGCAGCAGGTGGTTTTCCATGTTCGGATTGGTGACAGGGGGGAGACGAACGCTATTATTCCATTCACCCGTGGTGATCCGGCAGGCGCCACGCGCAAACACTATCCGCAACAGTCGTCGCCCCAAAGAACACAGGGATGTCTCTGACCAGCACCATGGACACCGGACCCGGCACCGTCCTGTTCGATCTCGACGGCACGCTGGCCGATACGGCGCCCGACATCGCCGCGGCGCTCGACGAGGTGCTGGCCGCGCAGGGCCATCCCCCCGCCGGGCTGGACGCGGCACGCGGCTGGATCGGCAACGGTGTGGAACGACTGCTGGAACGCGCGCTGCTGGACGCCACGGCGCGCCGCCCGAAGGCGGACGAGGTGGCCCGCGCGGTCCGCGCGTTCCTGGGCTCTTACAGTACCCGGCTGGTCGCCCGGAGCTGCTGCTACCCGGGCATGATCGACCTGCTTGGTGCGCTATCCGGATGCGGCATCCGGGTGGGGTGCGTCACCAACAAGCCGGAGGCGGAAGCCCGTGCCGTACTGGAGGGGCTTGGTATCGCGCCGCTGTTCGGCTGCGTGGTGGGCGGCGATACCACGCCGGAGAAAAAGCCTTCGCCGCTGCCGGTGCAGCGCGCCCTCGCGGTGCTTGGCGCCGCCCGCGAGAGCACCATCCTGGTCGGCGATTCGGACAACGATCTGCGTGCGGCGACCGCCGCCGGCGTGCGCAGCATCTGGGTAACCTGGGGCTACCAGGCACCGCCCCAGGCACCGGCGGACAACTTTCGGATCGCCGAAAGCGTCGCTCGCCTGAAAGAGTTCCTGATCCCGCCGGTTGTCGCCCCGGCTGACCGCGTCCGACCAGACGTCAACCGCAACCACGGTATCTCATGAACGACTCTTCACACCCGCAAGGACGCAAACAGGCCGGCGGCCGACTCAT
Source organism: Pseudomonadota bacterium (assembly GCA_036142245.1). Taxonomy (GTDB): domain Bacteria; phylum Pseudomonadota; class Gammaproteobacteria; order Immundisolibacterales; family Immundisolibacteraceae; genus JAYZWP01. The sequence goes on from JAYZWP010000447.1 coordinate 1,708, forward strand.
CGTGGTCTCCAACCGCCTGCCGGTGGTGCTCAAGCGCGGCGCCAATCGCCGCTGGTACGCCGAGCCCGGCAGCGGCGGCCTGGTCAGCGCCATGCTGCCGGTATTGCGCAACCGCGGTGGCACCTGGATCGGCTGGACCGGCACCACCACCTCCCAGGGAGGCCGGTTCGAGAAGGTACTGGCCAGCGCCAGCCAGGCGGCTGGCTACGAGCTGGTACCCCTGGTGCTGACAGACGAGGAACAGGAAAAGTACTACCACGGCTTTTCCAACGAGGTGCTGTGGCCGCTGTGCCACGACACGGCGGGCCGCGCCAATTTCGATCCCGAGTACTGGCCGGTCTACCAGGCGGTCAACCGCAAGTTCGCCGAGGTGATCGCGACCCAGGCCCGCGCCGGAGATTTCATCTGGATTCACGACTACCAGTTGATGCTCACGGCCATCTACCTGCGCGAGATGGGTATCAGCAACCGCATTTCGTTCTTCCTGCACATCCCCTTCCCGAGCCTGGATATATTTCTGCGCATGCCGCAGCGGTTCGAGATTCTCGACGGCCTGATGCGGTACGACCTGATCGGGTTCCAGACCCAGCGGGACCGGCGCAACTTCCTGCAGTGCGTGCGCAGCATGTTCGGACCGGTCGAACTGAAGGGCAAAGGGCGTGTCGCCGATGCCAAGATCACACTGCGCCGGTCGGTCGCGCGGCGTCTTTTCGGCACGGCCGGCGAAGCGACCGGCGAGACGCGGACGGTGACCCGGGAATTTCGGGTCGGCGCCTTCCCGATCAGCATCGACACCTCGGCCTACGAGCGCATCGCGCAGCAACCGGACGTCAAGACGCGGGCCGCCGAGATCCGGGCCAACATGTCGGACCGCAAGATCATCCTGAGCGTCAGCCGGCTCGACTACTCCAAGGGCATCCCGCAGACCCTGCAAGCCTTTCGCGATGTGTTGCGCCGGTACCCGGACTGGTGCCGCGCCGTCTCGCTGGTGCAGGTGGTGGTCCCCAGCCGCCGCGAAGTGCCGGCGTACGAGCGGTTGCGGGTGGCGCTCGACCAGTTGGTCGGGGAGATCAACGGCGAGTTCACCCAGACCGGCTGGGTGCCGGTGCACTACCTGTATCGCTCGCTGTCCGCGGAGGACCTCATGGCCTACTACCGCGCGGCGAACGTTGCGCTGATCGCGCCCCTCAAGGACGGGATGAACCTGGTGGCCAAGGAGTACATCGCCGCCCACGCGGCCGACGCCGGCGTGCTGATCCTCAGCGAATTCGCCGGCGCAGCGGCTGAGTTGCACCAGCACGCGCTGATGGTGAATCCCCACGATATCCGCGGCATGGCGGATGCCATCCACGAAAGCCTGCTGATGCCGGCGCCGGAGCAGCGTCGCCGCATGCGCCGCATGCGCCGCATCGTGGAGAGCAACACCATCTTTCACTGGGTGGAATCCTTCCTCGACGCCTCGCTGGCCGTGGACCTGGACGCCTTCCCGATCATCGAGGATTTCGTACCCATGCCGGCCGGGGAGCTGCTCGGCGGCGAAGTGCCCGCCCTGCCGCTGTAACCGGGCGGACCGATGACCGGGACGACCGCGACACCGCGGCCGGGCGGTGAACTGCCCTCGGCTCTCGACGCCCTGGAGGCGATTATCCGGCGGATCGGCGACGCCAGTCCGATGATCTGTCTCGACTACGACGGCACCCTCACGCCGCTGCAACCGCGCCCGGAGCTTGCGCACCTGCCGAGGGCGACGGCCGTGCTGCTGCGCGGCCTGGCGCGACGCCGCCCGGTGGCGGTGATCAGCGGCCGCGCGCTCGCCGACATCCGCCGCATGGTGGGTATCGATGGCATCTACTACGCCGGCAACCACGGGTATGAAATCGAAGGCCCGGATCACAGCGGGCTGAAACACACCGTCGGAGACACCTATCTGGAAAACATTTCCGCGGCGCACCAGGAGCTGTCCGGCCTGCAGGCGACCTTCCCCGGCATGCTGCTGGAGAACAAGGTGTACTCCCTCTCGCTGCACTATCGCGGCGTCGCGCCGGACCGCCACGGCGCCCTGCACGAGGCGATCAGCTCGGTCGCGCGGCGTCACCCGCGCCTCAGCCGTCACGAAGGCAAGATGGTGGTGGAGTTGCGTCCCGCGGAGCGGTGGCACAAGGGCGAAGCGTTACGCCACATCGAGGAGTTCGTTGCCGCAGAGACCGGTCCGGTGGTGCCCCTGTTCATCGGCGACGACGTCACCGATGAAGACGCCTTCGCCCTCATCAAGGGGCGCGGCATCGGCATCCGCGTCGGCGATGGTGGACACCTCACCCTCGCCGATTACCGCCTCGAGAACCCGGAAGAAGTTGCCGCGTTTCTCGCCCGGCTTGACCAGGCGATCCCCCCAGCGACCGGCGGCTGACAACCGGCGACAGCTCCCCTGCCCTTCCGCGACGGCCGCTCTCGGGTACGATAACTCCATCAGAACCCGATCAGCGGGAACGCGGAGGAGACAGCATGGGCCGGATTACCACCAGTTATGTCAGCGGGGCGAGCGAACACCCGCTGATCGGCGCCACCGTCGGACAACTGTTCGCCCGACAGGCGGAGGCAACTCCGGACCTGGAGGCGTTGGTCTCGGCCCACCAGGGGGTGCGTTACAGCTACCGGGAACTAGCCGAACAGGTGGACGCCTTCGCCGCCGGTCTGCTCGCCACCGGGCTCGAACCCGGCGACCGCGTCGGCATCTGGTCCCCCAACAACGCCGAGTGGGTCATCACCCAGTTCGCCACCGCGCGCGCCGGGCTGATTCTGGTCACCGTCAACCCCGCCTACCGGCTCTCCGAACTGGAATACGTACTCAACAAAGTGGGCTGCAAGGCACTGGTGCTCGCACCGAACTTCAAGACCAGCGACTACGCCGGCATGGTGCGGGAACTGGCGCCGGAACTGGCTGACTGCACGCCCGGCGCCCTGCAAGCCAAACGACTGCCGCAGCTGCGCAGCGCCATCGTCATGGGAGACGACGCCTTGCCCGGCATGTACCGCTTCGCGGACATTCCGCCCCTGGGCGGCCCGGCGCAGCGGAAGCAGATCGCCGAGCTGCACGACACCCTGCAGTTCGACGCACCCATCAACATCCAGTTCACCAGCGGCACCACCGGGTTGCCGAAGGGCGCCACCCTCACCCATCACAACATCGTCAACAACGCCTTCTTCGTCTGCGACCGCCTCGGCGCCACCGCGGGCGACCGCATCTGCATTCCGGTGCCGCTCTACCACTGCTTCGGCATGGTGCTGGGCACCCTGGGCTGCGTCGCCAAAGGCGCCACCATGGTGCTGCCGGGCGAAGCCTTCGATCCCGGCGCGGTACTGGAAACCGTGCAGCAGGAGCGCTGCACCATCCTCTACGGCGTACCCACCATGTTCATCGCCGAGCTGGGCCACCCGGAGTTCGCCCGCTTCGACCTTTCCAGCCTGCGCACCGGCATCATGGCGGGCGCCCCCTGCCCCGTGGAAGTCATGAAAAAGGTGCGCAGCGACATGCACATGGAAGACGTCACCATCGCTTACGGCATGACCGACACCAGCCCGGTGAGCTTCCAGGGTTTTACCGACGACCCGCTGGAAAAGCGCGTCGGCACCGTCGGCGCCGTCATGCCCCATGTGGAGGCGAAGATTGTCGACGAGCAGAACCGCATCGTCCCCGCCGGCACCCCGGGCGAGTTCTGCGCGCGCGGTTATTGCGTCATGCAGGGCTACTGGGACGACCCCGACCGCACCGCCGAGTGCATCGACGACCACGGCTGGATGCACTCCGGCGACATCGCCGTGCTGGACGAGGACGGCTACTGCAACATCGTCGGACGCATCAAGGACATGGTGATCCGCGGCGGCGAGAACATCTACCCGCGCGAAGTCGAGGAGTTTCTCCACGGCCTGGATGTGGTCGCCGACGTGCAGGTGTTCGGCGTGCCGGACGAAAAATTCGGCGAGGAGCTGTGCGCCTGGATCAAGCTCGCCGAGGGAGCCACCTCATCCGCCGACGACATCCGCGACCAGTGCCAAGGCCAGATCGCCCACTACAAAATCCCCCGCTACATCGAATTCGTCGACGACTTCCCGATGACCGTCAGCGGCAAAGCACAGAAATTCCTCATGCGCGAAGCGATGGTGCAGCGGCTGCAACTGGCGGAGGTGAAGACGGCTTAGGCTGACGCCTAATACCGTGGTCCAGACCAACCCGGTTTTTTTCGTTAATTTAGTAAACTGTCACCGTAATTCTAATTCCGGTTTTATTGGTTAATTAGTAAACTGTCACCGTAATTCGTTAAACTGTCACCGTAATTCGTAATTCACCACCGTAGGCACGCTGGGTATTACCGGAAATGCATCAAGGGCGCAGCCGCATCTGCATTTTGAAGTGCGTAGAGGTGGCATAACCGGTGCGCCCGTAGATCCAGAAGTATGGTTAAACCAGTGATCTAGCAATGAAACATTTTATTCACCAAGTTAGTGCTGGCCTTTGTTTCATCATTTGTGGCGCAGCATGCGGAGACTCTTCTATTCCCTCACCAGTGTTTAAGGTAGTTCAATCGGCTGGCTATACAAGCGCAGGTGAGGCGAGCGCTATGGTCAAGATGCCTGATGGGTCATATGTATTACGGGTCTATGACGACCCTTCGTACGATCGAGAATCGGTAGTAATCGTCAAGGACAGCGAGCTGTCAGTATTAGAAGAGGCTAGATATCCTGGAGAGCTGATGACTATTGAACCCAAGGATCTAGACGCAGATGGGTTTCTTGATCTCATAGTATCTGAGGTATTCGAAATAGGCGGCGGTCAGTCTTATTGGTCTATTCGCGTTTACATTAAAGAACAAGACTATCAAAAGGCCTTTGAAGGGAAATCAGCTACTGAGCCAGAATTTAATGACCTTACTGGCGATAGAACTCTAGAACTATTAACTACTGTTGACTCTTATGGTTTTGGCTACAGAGCCAGTTACTGGGGCATTTTGCACAGGCTAAGAAATAGCAACTATGAGCGGATGGACATAAATTACGGTGACAGTTTACTAATTAACTGAATCGGAACGCTCGACAGTCCCCATCATTTGGAGAGAAAAACGGTGACAGACGACGATTCCAGGCACGTCGCTCAGCGTTCAGAAATAACCATTCAGCACCAACCACCTGAATAGTGTCCAGCCCCTTCTGTTAGGACCAGGCATAAGTAGAGAAATCGGCATAGCCGCGTTGGTTAAGAGATTCGATGGGTGAGTGATCGGTGAGCACTTCGTGGGGCGGGTGAGATTTTCGTGGCTATAAGCCATTAGTCGCCTGGATCATCGTTCGATCACGGGCCATACCGCCCGAGGGTAAAGTCCACCAGACTCCGCGCTGGGCGGTGCTAAGGTTTTGTCGATGATGTCCTGCAGAGCCCTAATGATCCACCGATAAGTCAGCGGCCATCTGCGTCGACTACCGATTCTCTGCTGTTTCAGATCCGGCGTCTCAGATCCCTCATATTTTCTGCGCCATTTAATAGGGTGCCGAACTGGTTCCCAACTCGCGGCATAAATCCTTCACAGGTAGCCCGGAGTCCGCGAACTTTAGTGTGCCAACGACCTGATGCTCGGCAAACCGGCTCCTGCGCATAATGGTCTGAACGAACATGGGGTATCGCACGAATGCCCTATTCAGTTGACGACCCTGATTCAGGGACGGCGGAGGCCGTAGACGCCATATGGGCGATCCACCCGCTCCACGACGGGGCATACAGCCGACCGCCGCTTAGTCCGGCCACTGCCAGCGCCAGCAGGTTGTGGCAGGCGGTAACGCCGGAGCCGCAGTAGTGGATGGATTGCGCCGCGTCTGCACCGCCCGATAGTTGTCGCCATTCCTGCCGTAGCTGGTCTGCTGGTTTGAATCGACCCTCGCTGGTGAGGTTGTCGGTGGCAGCGCGATTCAGGGCACCGGGGATGTGCCCCGCCACCGGGTCGATGGGTTCGGTGATTCCGGCGTAGCGTTCCGGTGCGCGGGCGTCGATGAGCAGGCCGGCGCCGCCTTGTGAAGCCTGTTCGACGATCTCGACGGGGACGTCGGTAACGAGGGGCGGGCGGATTTCGAATCGGGCAGCGATCGGCTCGGGCACCTCGCCGGTAACCGGTCCCCCGGCTGCTTGCCACGCCTGCCGGCCGCCGTCCAGCACCTGTACGTTGGCGTGTCCCAGCCAGCGCAGCAGCCACCAGAGCCGTGCGGCGAAGAGGCCGCCGGCGTCGTCGTAGGCGACGACCTGTGTATCGGTTCCGATACCCCAGCGACCGAACCGCCCGGCCAGGCACTGGCGCTCCGGCAGGGGGTGGCGGCCCTGCTCCGGGGTACCGGGACCGCTGAGGTCTGCACCCAGGTGGGCGTACAGAGCACCCGGAATGTGGCCCGAACGGTAGCTTTGAAGGCCGGCGTGCGGGTCGGCCAGGTTGTAACGGCAGTCCACCGTCAGCAGGTCGCCGCCTGGCAGGCGATCACGCAGCGCCTCAACGCCAATGAGCGGCGAACGGCCGGCCTTGGCCGCTGTCTGATACATGACCGACGTCAACGCGCCTGTGCGGCCATCGCCGGACAATCAACTTTTGAGGTATTGCGATTCAACTCAACAATAGCTCCCGAGGAGACGGTCTATGGATATCCACGGCATTTCACCGAAACGCATTATGCAGCCCTTCGATTTTTCCGATCCGTCGAAGAACGCGCTGGAGATCGCCGCCGGCATGGCACGGCAGTTCGACGCCGAGTTGCTGGTGGTGTATGCGGTGGAGGATTACATCTTCCCGGTAGACCTCGGCGATGTGGACAGCTATTTCAAGGAGTTGAGCCAGAAGGCGGCCAGGGAACTGGAAGAGGTGATCGCGCCGGAACTGCCCAGCGACATTCGAATCCGTACTTACGCGAAGATCGGCAAGCCCCACAAGATCATCACCGAGACCGCCGAAGCCGAAGGGGTGGACCTGATCGTGATCCCCACTCACGGTTACGGCCGCGTGAAACACGCGGTGCTGGGGAGCACCGCCGAGCGGGTGGTTCGCCACGCCAGGTGCCCGGTGCTGGTGCTGCCGCACCACTGACCGGCGCACCTCCCGCACTGCTGATCACAGACGCCGCCGGACGATGGTCCGGCGGCGTTTTTTGTGTCCCGCCGCGCAGCCGCCATAATGCGGTGGGCTGACGCGAGGATGACCATGAACGCTCTGCAGGAACGGATCGACGGATTTCTCTGGCATACGCCGCCGGACGCACCGCTGCCGCGGCGGGTGCTGGTGGCCGTGGCCCGCTTCTTCTACGGCCTGAGCCGCGAGGTCGGCCGCGGTGACCTAACGCTGCGCGCCATGGGGCTGGTGTATGCCACGTTGCTGTCGATGGTGCCGCTGCTGGCGGTGAGCTTCTCCATGCTGAAGGCGTTCGGTGCGCACAACCAGATCGAACCGATGCTGCAGCAGATGGTGCTGCCGTTGGGAGACAAGGGCACCGAGCTGGTCGATCGCATCATCGGTTTCGTCGATAACGTCAACGCGGGTGCCCTGGGCGGTGCCGGGCTGGCCGTGCTGATCTGGACCGTGGTCTCCCTGCTGCAGAAGGTGGAGGACGCTTTCAACCACGTCTGGCGCGTGAATCAGCCGCGGCGGCTGTCGCGCAAGTTCAGCGACTACCTGAGCGTGCTCACCATCGGGCCGGTACTGGTGTTTGCCGCCCTTGGCACCACCGCATCGGTCCTGAATAACCGGTTCGTGCAGCAAATGCTCGAGATCGAGCCGTTCGGCACCCTGATCGTGGAACTCACGAAGCTGGTGCCGCTGCTGCTGATCATCGTCGCCTTCACATTTTTCTATGTATTCATCACCAACACCCGCGTGCGGCTGGTGCCGGCGCTGATCGGGGCGACCGTCGCCGGGGTGCTGTGGCAGATGGTCGGCTATGGCTTCGGCCTGTTCGTGAAGACCTCGGGCACCCATGCGGTGATCTACTCCAGCTTTGCGATCCTGATCCTGTTCCTGATCTGGCTGCAGCTGAGTTGGCTGACGCTGCTGCTCGGCTCCCAGGTGGCCTTTTTTGTCCAGACCCCCCGGGCGCTGCGGTATGGCCGCCATCCGCCACGCCTCAGCAACCTGGAGCAGGAGCGCGCCAGCCTGGAGATCCTGACCGAAGCGGCCGCCCGGCATCACGATGGCACCCGTCCGGTCACCGCATCGGAACTCGCCGCCGGAACCGGTCTGGCGGAGGAGACCATTTACGATCTGGCCGAGCAGTTGCGCGATCGCGGTTACCTCGAAAAGGTGGCCGGCAGCCGGTTCGCTACCTGGGTGCTGGGACGCGAAGCGGAGACCGTGCTGCTCTCCGAGTTGCTTCGGGCGATCCGTCAGGGGGGACGTTCGCGCACTCTGGAGGTGGGCAGCGAGGTGGTGCAGCAACTGCTGAAGGATGTCGACCAGGCGGTCGAGGATGACCTCCAGGGTCTCACACTCAAGGATCTCGCGCTGCAACGCGGGTCACGCTTCCCGCAGCAGAACGACTGGCAGGACGACGCCGCGGACGACGCCGAGTCCGACCGGACACACGCGGCGGCCTGAACGCCCGCCTCGGGATCACCGAGGGCGATCGGGCCAGAGCCAGGCGGCGCCGCGCACTCCACCGGCATCGCCGTGCCGGGGGGGCACCAGCCGGCTCGCGACCTCGCCGCCGAAAACGTGCCGCGGCAGCAGCG
>JAYZWP010000448.1:0-10582 GCA_036142245.1 Pseudomonadota bacterium
GTGATGGGAATGGCGATTCCCGTATCGGTTCAGGCGGTGTCGTTCAGTCTCGGTGACGGCGCGTTGAACGGTTCGTTCGATTCGCAACTCACCTATGGCATAGCCTGGAGGGTGGGAGGCCCGGACAACAATCCGGGCGATGCCGGCGCCGTGAACTTCGAGGACGGCGATGTGGTGTCGAACCGAATTCGCGGTGTTCACGAGTTGGAACTGAACTGGGGCAGTTTCGGTGCCTTCTTTCGGGGTAACTATTACTACGACCATGCCAACGACAATAAGGATCTGGCGGGTGCCGGGCTGGGTATCGACGGCTCGGTCGCCGATCGTCGTGCCATTGATGATGCCAACCTGCTCGATGCCTACGTGTATGCCACCTTGGGTCCGGTAACGGTGCGTGTCGGCAAGCATGTGCTCAGTTGGGGGGAAAGCACGTTCATTCAGGGGGGAATCAACGACATCAATACCTTTGATGTGAGTCAGCTTCGGTCTCCCGGCTCCGAACTGAAGGAGGCGTTGTTACCGAACGAGGCGGTGTCGCTGCAATGGGCGCTTACCGACAACCTCAGTCTCGAAGGTTTTGTCATGACCGATTTCGACGAGGTCGAACTCGATCCGGCCGGGACATTCTGGAGCGGGAACCCCGCCGTAGCCGATGGTGGCACCCGCCTCGGGCCATACCTGAGAACCGGTGATGATTACGCGAAAAATTCCGGGCAATGGGGTGTTAACGCTCATTACTTCGCGCCCGGCCTGGGTCCAGGATTTGATTTCGGTGTGTATTACGTGCGCGTGCACAGCCATGCCCCCTACCTGAATGTGTCGCCTGCCGCCGGTACTTACAATCTGGTCTATCCGGAAGGCGTTGAAATCTATGGTGTGAGCGCCAACACCACCCTCGGTTCTTGGGCGGTCAGCGGCGAGTGGTCGCATCGACCGGCCCTTCCTGTGCAGGGTGCTTTGGGGATCGTAGGCGACATGCAGCAGGATCAGGTACAGGTGACCGGTCAGCTCGCCAAGATTCCCCGCTTCCTCGACTACATACCGTTGATTCCGACGGCCGACAACTCCAGTCTGCTGATCGAGGTCGCGAAAGGCTGGACGGACGACGTCCCGACCGGGGCGATGAATCCAATCGATGACTATTGGGGCTTCCAGGCCAGTTTCAGCATGGATTATCTGCGCGCAATCGCCGAAGTGATCAACCTGCAGCCGCGAATATCGTTCAGTTGGGATGTTGATGGTATCTCGGGCGAGTCGTCACCGAATTTCTTCGAGAAGCAGAAAGCCTATACGGTGGGGATGAACTGGGATTACCTCAATAATCTGCGCGGCGGCTTGAGTTACACCCACACCATTCGCGGTAACGAGCGGCGCTGGGTCGAGGTAAATATCAGCTACCAGTTCTAGCCCACCTTTGCGGCGCCACGGGTCCGCGTGTATCGCGGCCCTGCGCCAGGTACAGGCGGCGCTGACCCAGCCCCCGCCGAAAGCTCACGGGTGGTCTCATTGCCCCGCGGTCAGGGGGGAGTGAGGCGAGGTTGCCGGTTGCTGCCGAACAAAACTATTACCACACCTAAAACAGATGTGAAGAGGAGAAACAGTCATGCGTAATCGCATCGGGTTATTGACGAAGTCAGTGGCGTTCTTGGCGATCCTGACTGCCGGCGCTGCACCGCTGCAGGCAAGAATCTCGGCCGAGCAGGCCGCCAGGTTGGGGGGGGCTGAGTTCACGCCGGTCGGCGCCGAACGTCCCGGCAATGCGGCAGGCACCATCCCTGCTTGGGACGGCGGCATTCTCGAATACCCGTCCGGTTTCACCAAGGACGGTCCCTATCCCGATCCGTTCGCTGCGGACCAACCGCTATTCACCGTGACGGCCGGCAATATCGAACAATATCGGGATAACCTCACGGACGGACAGCTCGCGCTGTTCGAACGCTACCCCGACAGTTATTTTCTGAAGGTGTATCCGACCCGTCGCAGCGCCTCGTTTACCGATGAGGTGATCGACGCCACCCGCCGGGGCGCGCAGAGCATGGATTTCTGTCCGGAATCCGAGGTCGGTTCCGCCTGGTCCCGGTGCATTACTGGCGTCGTCGAGGGCGGCGGCTACCCGTTTCCATTCCCGGAGAATGGTCTGGAGGTGCTTTGGAACGGCATGTTGGGTTACGAAGGCAAGTATCGGAACACCATCGAGGCACGCAACTATATTGTCACTCCCGGCGGCACCTTCTCGAAGAACGTGGTCAACGAGTTCACCGTTTATCCCTATTGGCTCAACGCCCAGGAACGCGAGAAATACAGCACTACTGAGTTCTTTACCAAGAAAGGTGGTGCTTCGCTGTGCATCGCGCAGACCATTCTGGCCCCGCCGCGGAACGCCGGGCAACTACTGGGTAGCTGCAACTACGTCGAAGATGTCCGCTTGGACGCCTACATCTACCTGCCGGGCCAACGCCGCGTGCGCAAAGCGCCTGAGATCGGGTTCTACGATCAGCCTGGCACCGGATCGGACGGTCTGCATACCGCTGACTCCCGGGACGTGTATTTTCTGAGCGGTTCCGAGGAATGGTTCGATCATCACCTGGTGGGTAAGCAGGAGATATTTATCCCCTACAACAGTTACCAGCTCAACAACGTTGCAAATCCGGATGACATCATCAAACCGGGTGTCATAGACCATGACCTGGTCCGATACGAGTTGCACCGGGTCTGGGTAATCGAGAGCAACCTGAAACCCGGTTTCAGGCACCTGACGCCGAAGATCATTACCTATGTCGATGAAGACAGCTGGAAGGGGGCGACGGGACACCGCTACGACCAGCAGGGCCGGTTGTGGCGAATCGCGGAGAACTATCTGATCAACTACTACGATGCGCGGGCCACGGACGACCTGGGTACGGCTTATTACGACATCCAGAACGGCCGTTATTCCACCTGGCAGGGGTGGTCGACGCATCCGGATTTCTTCACCCCGCCCGATGTCGATCGCTTCACCCCCCAGGGTTTGCGCAGGCTCGGCGTGCGTTGATTGGCGGATTGCACATCCATATGTCCCTGAAGTTTCGCCGCGGCTGCGTGCGCGCCGCGTGCACGCCCATTCCGGTATTCGTTGCGCTTGCCAGTCTCGGTGGCGCTTTGGCGACTGCTCAGGCCGAGGAGTTGCCCGAAGAAGCGCCGTCAATCGTCGGCGACCCCCTGCAACCGCGTCGACCGGCCATGAGCGGAGTTGATCTGCAGCGCCAGGGATGGCTTACCGCGGTTGCCACCACGACTGACCGACAGATCGCGGTCGGCGCTTATGGTGTCGTGCTGGTATCGGACGACGGGGGGCGGAACTGGCGCCAGGTCATGGCGCCCACCGATGTCACGCTGACCTGTATCCATATGCTTGACGACAGCGTCGGGTGGATCGGTGGCCACGAGTCGACCCTGATGCAGACAGTGGATGGTGGCGACAGTTGGACGATTCTCATGACCGATCCGCAAGTAGAGGATCCGGTTTTGGATATCTGGTTCAGTGATCGCCATGGTGGTTTCGCGATCGGTGGGCATAGCTTGATGCTGCGCGCGACGCCGCAGGATGGTGCGTACCAGTGGCGCAAAGCCGAGTTCACGATCACCAACGATGATTTCTTCGCTCCGCACCTGTTTGATATTGCGCAGTTACCCGACGGCGGTCTGCTGGTTTCCGCCGAGGCGGGGCATCTGTTCCGTTCCGAAGACGGCGGTCGTGTCTGGACGCAGTTGGACAGTCCGTATCACGGTTCCCTGTTCGGCCTGCTACCGCTGCCGGATGGCCGAATGGTTCTGTACGGCATGCTCGGGCACGCATTTGTCAGTGCGGATCGGGGGGACAGTTGGCAAACGATCAGCATGCCGGTGACCGACTCGTTCATCAGTGATGTTGAAAGTCCCGCACTGCTGGCTGGGGCTGATGGCGCGTTGGTCGCGCTGCGAGTGGGGGATGGAACGATTGAACCGCAGGTCATCGATACCCCCATGACCCGGCGCGCCATCACTGGGTTGCTGGCGCTACCGGGTGGGGAGTGGCTGGCTGCCACCAATCGCGGCTTGGTGCAGTTCAGTGCCCGCTGGCCAGGGCAACCGAAGTTGCCACGGTGACGGCGCTCTCTGGCGGGCCCGAACAGAACGGGCAGGGAGGTTATGCGGCGCTGCTGGAGTCGATCGCCTCAGTAACCGCAGACCTGATCCTGCGTTGGCGTTTGCCACTGTTGCTGCTGTTTATCGCGGCGACCGCACTGTTCGGATACCGGGCGTCACAGATCGAGTTGGATGCCGGTTTCGATAAGTCGATTCCCGGTGACCACCCCTACATGGAAGTGTATCGGGAGTTCGCACCACATTTCGGTGGGGCCAATGTGGTCACCATTGCGCTGATGCGCAAGCAGGGCGACATCTTCGACGCGGCGTTTCTTACCAAGTTGGATCAGGCCACCCGCAGCGTTCTGGCCATACCCGGGGTTGACCAGTCCAGCGTGAACTCCCTGTTCAGTCCTTTGGCGGTCTACATCACCGTCAATGAGGTGGGTTATGAGGGTGGCCGGATCGTGCGCGCGGATTTCGAGCCCACGCCGCGGGGCATCGCGGAAGTCCGTGCGAATCTGCTCAAGTCCAATGAGATCGGGCGTCTGGTTACCCCCGATATGCGAGGTGCGCTGATCCGTGCGGAACTTGTGGAGCAGGATCCTGTGACCGGGGAGCGGCTCGACTACCGTGCGGTCGGCAGGATGCTTACCGAGCTACGCGAACAGTATGAAAACGGCGATACCACGGTGCATATCGTCGGTTTCGCGAAATTTATCGACGACGTTATCGAAGGCACCGGGTATGTCGTGGCCTTTTTTGTCCTGGTTCTGTTCATCACGGCGGTGCTCCTGTACTTCTACGTCGGTTCCGTGGCGTTGACGTTGGCATCGCTGTTCGCCGCTCTGGCGGCGGTGATCTGGGAGCTGGGACTTGTCGAACTGCTCGGGTACGGGATAGACCCGTTGTCCGTGCTGGTGCCGTTTCTGGTTTTCTCGATCGGCGTCAGCCATGCGGTGCAGATGGTCAATGCGTGGCGTGCCGCATCCGCGGACGGCGACGATGCGCTGGAGGCTGCGCGTACCGCGTTTCGGCGCCTGTTCATTCCAGGCGCCACGGCGCTGCTGACGACGGCGACCGGATTCGGTGTGATCATGATCATCGATATCCCGATCATCCATGAGTTGGGTGTGACGGCAAGCATCGGCATGGCGGTGATGATCGTCACCAACAAGCTGCTGCTGCCACTGCTGTTGTCCTACGTTCGTCTCGACGGCAAGGCGCAGAGCCGGTGCGACCGGCGTGCCAGGTATCTTGAAGGGCTGCCGTTGTGGCGGTGGCTGAGTCGCTGTGCGACCCGTCCTGCGTCCCTGCCAATCATTCTGATCGCCATAATTGTCATGGGGGTCGGCGTTCACCAGCGACGGGATCTGATTGTCGGTGATGCGCAGGCGGGTGCCCCGGAACTACGGGAGAACTCGCGTTACAACCGGGACATGGCACTCATCGTCGAGAACTTCAACATCGGTATCGACGAGTTGACGGTCATGGCGGTCACGCCGGACTACGGCTGTACCAGCTTTCCGTCGATGTACGCCATCGATCGCTTTCACTGGATGATGTCCAATCAGCCCCACGTGGAATCGGTGAACTCCCTCGCCCGGGAAATGCGCATTCGTTTTGCCGGCAACTCGGAGGGTCATCCGGCCTACTTCGAAATTCCGCGCAACCGCTTTTCGCTCGGCGGCACGATGCGGCAGATGGAACTGCGACAGAAGTTCTACAACGACAGTTGCAACGTTATCCCGGTGCGAATCTTCTCGGCCGATCACAAGGCGACCACCTTGGCGGAACTCACGGCAACCGTGGAGTCCTTCGCCGCGGCCCAGGACAGTGCCGTCGACTTCCGCCTGGCGGTGGGTAACGCGGGCGTTATGGCGGCGACCAACGAAGCGGTGCAGGCGGCGCGCCACTCGATGTTGCTGATGCTGTACGCCGTTGTGGCCGTGCTCTGTCTGACCACCTTCCTGTCGTGGCGCATCGCGTTGTGCGTGTTGATTCCGCTCATTCTGGTTTCTCAATTCGCCGAGGCGGTCATGGCGTGGCTTGGCATCGGATTGAAGGTGTCGACTTTGCCGGTGCTGGCGCTTGGTGCGGGTGTCGGGGTGGACTACGGTATCTACCTGTTTTCGCGGACACAGGCTGCGTTGCAACGCGGCGTTGGATTACGGGAAGCCTATCTGGAGAGCCTGCAGAACACCGGCACCGCGGTGGTGTTCACCGCGGTCACCCTCACCATTGGTGTGGCAACCTGGGTCTTCTCGCCGTTGAAGTTCCAGGCCGACATGGGGCTGCTTTTGGCGTACATGTTTTTCGTAAACATGCTGGGTGCCGTTCTGCTGCTGCCGGCCCTGGCGGTCTGGCTGGTCGGCGATTCCGCCGGCGGACCAAAAGCACAGCTCGACTGAAATACGCGGCGAGCGTGTGCAAAGGAGGGGCGGGTGTTGAAACAAACTTGTGTGCCGTGTGCGGTCGCCATTATGGCGGGCGGTCTGCTTTTTGCGACCGTCAAGTTGCGAATGTCCGGCCGGTCACGATGCTGCGTCGTGACGCTGGTCACCGTGATGGTGATGCTATCAGGCGGTGATGCCTTCGCCCGGGCGCCCTACCGCCCCGCCTTGGCGTGGGAGAGCATTACGTTGCCGGTACCGGACTTGCAAACCGCCGTGCAGTTCTACCACCAGGGGCTGGGGTTGCGGAAAGTTGAATCGTCGCAGGGAGCGGTTGTCCTCGAATCCTCTCTCGGTTCGGCGTTGCGGCTGATCGAGTCCGAGCAGCCGCTCGCGGCCACGCGTCTGCATTTTCAGACCGACAGTCTCGCCGCGGTGGGTCTGGCGCTGAAGAACCGTGGCGTGCCGACTCGCCTCGAGCACGGCGCGGATGGCATGAAGCTGGTCGCGAGCGACCCCTTCGGCAACACTCTGGTGGTTACGGCGAATTTCCCGGGGGCCCTGCAGGTGCCTGTTCACCGCACCACAGCCGCTGGCAGCGGCGAGTCGCTGGGTAGTGTGACCCTGCATTTCGGGCCGTTCGGCATGGTGCTCGTCCCGTCGTTGCAAGGGCTCTCCCCGGGGCGCCACAGCATCCATGTCCACGAGTTCGGCAGTTGCGGTCCCGCCGACGACGACGCGGGTCGCTCCGTTCCCGGGTTGGCGGCGGGAGGGCATTACCAGCCGGCGGATGCCGCCTGGATGGGCAGTCCGGTTGGTGAAGGCACGCTGGGGGACTTGCCCGACCTGTTCGCGGAAGCGGATGGCAGCGTTGCCGGGCCAGTCGTGGCACCGGAGGTCCGGTATCAGGACGTGGCCGGCAGGGCGATCATGATCCATGCGCGCAGCGACGACGAGATGATGGCGACGGCTGGCACTACCGATCACAGCATGCATAGGATGGGCGCCAATCCCCGCATGGCTTGCGGTCTGGTGCCCCACTAGGTTCCCGTGGGTTCCGGCGCGATGCACCCCGGGGTACGCAGCCCGCTGCGCCTGACCGGAGGCCGGTTTGCCTGATTTGCTGTACCTGCTTCGGCTCCTGGGAGTTCGCCCGGCGGTCTTCTTCGGGCTGGTCAGCTTTGTCGTGGTGGCTTTGCTGGCGGCGGTTCAGGTCACATCGCACTATGCCCTGAAGGCATACGCTGACGATCAGTTGGACCGAATTCCGTGGGATATCAGCATTTACCAGCCGTCAAAAACCGGTCTGCCACGCACCGGTGAAGTGCGGCAGCGCATCGCCGCCCAGTCGGGCGTGACGGCCGTTGAGAACATCTACTTTTTGCGGGCGGCGGTACCGACCATTCGCGCTTACGTGGACGACCAGCCGTTTCGCAGCCCCTGGATCTCGGTCCTGATGGCCAGCGACATCTCCATGCTGCCGGCGGAGCTGCGGCCGCGCGGGCAAGGCGCGGTGTTGGCTCTGCTGGGCAAGAAATCGTTGACGGGCGATGCTTATCTGCACCTGCAGCAAACCCGCAAGTTTCGCCTGAGCGAGGCCACTCAGCGCCGCGGCAGGCAACGGCAGGTGTTCGAAATTCCGCTCGATAGCGTCATCCGGGTTGAGCGGGACGGATTGAATCGCTGGTTCATGGAGCAGACCAGTTCACCGACCTACGTGCCGGATATTGGTGCCATTCTTGTCATGCCTTTCGACTGGGAGGTGTTGCAGTCGTTCGATGCGGTGGGTCGCGGCATCGAACTGGCGGGAACCGGGCAGGACATTCACGAACTGGCCGGCAAATATGTCCCGGAGGTGATTCATCTGGTCAGGCTCGATCGTCCGGGTCTGGTCTCGACCTGGGATCTGCCCGGATCACGGCAGCGAGCAGAAGCAGTGGGGGAACGGTTACGCCATGCGGCGCGGCTGGACGCCGGGTTCACCATCGGTATCGACAACACCACCGGAGTTCTGTTTCAGCGCATGGCTGCCACGGCTAAGCAGATCGCTCTGCTGGTGCTGCTGGTCGCACTGCCGCTGCTGGGGATGGCATGGGTTCTGCTGGCAAATCTCGCCAGGCTGATTATGTTGAATCAGCGGCGCCTGTTTGGCTTACTGCGCTTGCGCGGTGCACCGGGGCGCATGATGGGACTTGGGTTGACCCTTGCGATCGGGGCGGGCGGGTTGCTGGGCGGTGTCCTTGGCAGTGTCGCCGGGACGTACTTGCCGCTGCTGTACTACGGCGTCGATGCTCCCGGCGCTGTCGTTGCCGACATCCAATCTCCTGCCAGTGTCATTGCCTTTATCCTGATAGGCATCGTGTTGACACTGTTCGTGGCGCGTCCACTGGTGCGTTACGCGGCGACCATCAGCCCGATCGAGGGCGCGGCGCAGGTCTCATTCCGGGAGAGCGAGGCGGCGGGATTTCGGTTCGGCTGGTTACCCGCGCTGGCCCTGGTGCTCGGCGGCATCAAGCTGTTCGGCTGGGTGGGGGGCTGGCGTCTGCCGCAACTGTCGTTCCTGGTCGAAAGCTCGCCGCAGTGGCGGGCGCTTGATCGGGGATTCGACTTCATCGCTTTTCCACTGTTCATTTACGGCGTCACGGTTCTGATTGCGGGTCGGCACCGGTGGATGATGGGCATGCTGTCCCCGTTCGTCCGGTTGCACTGTCGCGACATGGCCTCCGTGGTTCTGGAACATGTCGCGTCGAAACCTCACCGCGCGTCCGCGCTCGTGCTGGTGGTTGCGCTGCTAAGCAGTGTCAGTCTTTATCCAACGGTGATGACAGCGGTATTCGACAACAAGCTCGAGCGGGCGGCATTGGTCCAGTTGGGGGGTGAGGTGCAGTTGACCTTCGAGGTGCCGGATCTGCTCGATACCGAGGCGGTAACGGTGGCCGACGAGAGGCTTGAACTGGCGCGCAGGTTTCCGGTTGTGCGCCAGGCGGTCGCGGAGTTGCGGCGCGTGCTCGATCGGCTACCGGAGGTCGCCGGCACGGCCTTCGTGACCGAAGGGCTGGTGGAGGGGCTCTATATGCCGGGCTACGGCCTGGAAGGTGTGCCGGTCTATCTGCTGGATTCGGCCACTGATTATCTCGGTGTCGTCTACCACGAACCGGCCATCGGGCTGACAGCGGATTTCGCGTCGATGGTTCGTTCCATCGATTCCTCTGCGCGGGTACTGACTTCGCCCCCGGTGGGAGATTTCTGGAAACGACAGCCGGGTCAACCCTTGCCGGTCGGCAGAACAGCAAACGGTTCGACGCTGAGGTTGCCGGCTGGCGGGACGGTCAACTTCATCCCTGGCGGTGCCGTGGCATCGGTCGATGACCGTGACAGCTTCATCAGCGAACGGGTGGACTATCTGAACCACCTGTTTCGCAGCCGGGCCTTCCTGGTGGCCGGCACCGTCAGCGGGCAGCTCGATGAACTCGATGCCCTCCTGCCCCGGGTCATGCTGGTGGTACGCGCCGCACCGGGGGTAGGCTCGGAGGCATTACGCGCCGCGGTGGAAGCCGCACTGCCGGTGGCGCCGGCGCGCACCCGGGATCTCGCCAGTGAAGTGGGACGACTTGGCAGTGACATGTACGTCTATCTGGCGCGGGAGAACATGCGAATCTACCTGGTTGGTGGGATCATCATGGCGATCATCGGAATCGTTACGGTGGCGCTACTCAATTTTCTGGAAGACCGTCGCACCCTGGTGCTGTTACGCGCGCGGGGGGCCGGGCCGCGGCAGATCGGCCGCTTCCTGAGTGGTGTGCTGCTGGGACCGGGTCTTTTGGGTCTGCTGCTCGGCACGCTGGTCGCACTGCTGGTGGGTTTCGGCATGACCAATCTCGTCTGGGAACTGCGTGACCTGGAAACGGTTATGCGTTACCTGCCGACCCGTCTGGCAGTGTCAGCTGTGAGCCTGGGCGTGTTCGTGCTGCTCCTGGCCGTGCTGTTGGCGGTGACGGGTCTGTTTCGTGCCGGAGTAGTTCGCCGGGTGACCCAAAACGGGAGGGTCTGAGCGCACCAGTTCTGAACCTAGTTGTCCGGATGCC
>JAYZWP010000449.1:0-7960 GCA_036142245.1 Pseudomonadota bacterium
GGGGAACCGGCAGGTCCATATCCAGGTCGGTGCCGACCAACCGAGACCGGGGATGGGCTGCGAGTTCGACTAGCAGATAAAGGTCTCCCGCCGCGCCGCTGCCGCGGCCCGGCGCCCCCTGGCCGGCCAGCCGGATCCGCTGGCCGGGTTTGACCCCCTGCGGGATCTTGACCCGCAGCTCACGCTGCACGGTGCGCACCCGGCCGTGCGAGTCGAGTTCCGGCACGCGCAATGTGATGTTGCGGCTCGCGCCGTGATAGGCATCCTCCAGACTGACTTCAATGGTGGCGTGGTGATCCTCGCCGGGCGCATGGAAGCCACCGCCGGCAGCGAAAGGCCCCCCGCGACCGAACAGGGTCTCGAAGAAGTCGCTGAAATCACCCTGGCCGGCCCCGGAAAATTCGAACTCGCGATCCCAGCCAGCCGGGGGTTCGAAGCCCTGGCCGGCCTTCCAGTTAGCGCCGAACTGATCGTAGGCAGCGCGCTTTTCAGGGTCTTTCAGCACCTCGTACGCTTCCTGTACCTCTTTGAAGCGGTCCTCGGCGTCCTGTTCCTTGCTGACATCCGGATGGTACTTGCGCGCCAACTTGCGGTAGGCACGTTTGATCTCATCCTGGGACGCTTCCCGTGACACCCCGAGAGTCTGATAGTAGTCCTTGAATTCCATTTACTGCTTACTGCTGGTCCGCCGGTCCCTACCGAACGCCGGGGGCATGTGCCGACACCTGCTGCCTGACACGAGACCGCGGTCGCGCCGTACCGGCGCCGGTACCCCGGCGCCGGTTGACCATTTGCCGCGGTCGCACCCGATCGCCGTTACGGGTTGACGGCGATTTTTCGCGGTTGCAGCGTCGCGCTCTTCGGAATCTCCACCTCGAGCACCCCGTCCGATGTCTTGGCGGTAATGCCCTCGGCATCAACGCCTTCCGGCAGGTTGAACCGGCGCAGAAAGGTGCCCCGAGCGCGCTCCACGCGCCGGTAACCTTCCTTCTCTTCCTCGCGTACCGATTCACGTTTGCCCTGGATGGTGAGCACACCCCGATCCATGGTGACATCGATATCCTCGGCCTTCACGCCCGGCACATCGGCGTGCAGCAGATAACGGTTCTGCTCTTCTTTGATATCTACCGCCGGCGCCCAGTCCGCGGCATCCACCGACTCATCATTGGAGACTCGGCGCAAACTGGGCGAATCGAACAGTCGATTGATATCACGTTGCAGTTCGTTGAACAGATCAAAGGGTTGGTAACGGACCAGAGTCATGGCAATTTCTCCTTCCATATCAATTGGCTGGCTTCATATCAGCCGCTTCGGGAAGATAGATTGGGATGACTCGACCGACTTTCAAGAGGCGGGAGCGATTTCTCCGCAAAAGCGTGCAGCGACTGATCCTGGTCAGTCGCCGCGACCCTCAGCGGTCGCGCCACCGGGGTTCCCGGCGGGTAAGAAAAGCGTCGATGCCCTCGGCGGCATCCTCCATCCGGAGGTTCTCCAGCATCGCCGCGGTGGCGACTTCATAGGCGCTGGCCAGATCCCGACCGCTCTGGGCGGCAAACGCACGCTTGCCCAGCGCCACTGTGGCCCGCGATTTCCCGCAAATAACGGCGCCCAGACGGCGCACGGCGGCATCGAGTTCATCCGCCGCCACCACGTCATTGACCAACCCCAGGCGGTGAGCCGTCGCCGCATCCAGCGCCTCGCCGGTCAGCAGCATCCGTAGCGCCGCCTTGACCGGTACCGCGCGACTCAACGCCACCGCAGGCGTACTGCAAAACAGGCCGATATCGACGCCCGGCGTCACGAAACTGGCATGGTCCGCCGCAATGGCCAGGTCGCAGCTCGCCACCAGCTGGCACCCGGCCGCGGTCGCGACGCCGTTCACCGCGGCGATGACCGGGACCGGCGACGCCACCAGCGCCTGCATCAGCTGGGCGCACCGTTCGAACAGGTTCTGAGCTGTCGCCGGAGCGGCGGCGCGCAGTTCCTTGAGATCGTGCCCGGCACAGAACGCCGCGCCGGCGCCCGTCAGGATCAATACCCTCACGCCGCCATCGCGAGTGGCACGTTCCAGCGCACCGCCCAGGGCCTCCAGCAAGGCCAGGTTCAGCGCGTTGCGTGCCGCCGGCCGGTTCATGATCAGTTCGCGCAACCCCGGCGTGTCGGCCGAATCCCTTTCCAGCAACAGGTTCGGCTGCATCTGCTCCATCCGCGCCTCCAAAAAAGCTTGTCCAGGGTACCGCGTGTCGGACTGGGATCAGATACTATCAGGCGCTAAACTTAACGCTCGTTAAGCCCAATGGGCTCAGACCGAAGCACGCTGGAGGAGAGGGCCATGCTGATAGATGAGGCATTTCAGCCGTCCGATATCGAACACCTGGTGGATGTGGAAAACGCGACCGCCAGCCGGCAGATTTTCTGCGATCCCGGTATCTGGCGCATGGAGTTGCAGCGCATCTTCACCCGCACCTGGCTGTTCGTCGGCCACGCCTCCGAGATTCCCGCGGCTGGCGACTACGTCACCCGCCTGATGGGTAACGATCCGGTGATTCTGGTGCGGGACGCCGGCGGCCAGATTCGGGTGCTGCACAACAGCTGCACCCACCGCGGCTCCCTGGTTTGCCGAGGCACTTCCGGCAATGCCCGCGGCTTTACCTGCCCCTACCATGGCTGGGTATTCGACAACAGCGGTGCCATCCGGGCCACGGCGATGGACGATGCGCTTTACAAGAAACACACCGACTACCACCACTTCGATCTGAAGCGCGCCCGGGTCGGCACTTACGGTGACCTGATCTTCGCCACCTGGAACGACGACGCCATCAGTCTGGACGACTACCTCGGCAACGCGCGCTGGTATCTCGACATCATGTTCCACCGCACCCCCGAAGGCATGGAGGTACTCGGTGCGCCGCACCGCTGGGTCTCCACCAACAACTGGAAGCTCGGCCCGATGAACTTCGGTGCCGACGGTCCCCACGCGGTGAAGGTGCACGGCCCCATCACGGACGCGACCTTTGCCGGCGGCAACGCCCGCCAGATGCTGCGCGACGCCCTGATCGAAAGCCCGTCGGTCAGCATGGGCAACGGCCACAACGGCATCTGGACACAAGCACCCGAGGCGTTCCCCCCCTTTTTGGGATGGGAGCCGGCGCTGATCGAACTGTTCCAGAAAACACTGACGCCGGAGCAGCTGCAACTCATGCAGCGTGCGGTGGCGAGCGTGTCGACCATCTTTCCCAACTTTTCCTGGGTGCAGGGACCGGCCAGCTTCGAACCGGCCACCAAGATGCCGACCACCTTCCTCGCCATCCGTAACTGGCAGCCGATCGCACACGACCGCACCGAAATCTGGAACTGGTTCCTGGTGGAAAAGGAAGCCTCCGAAACGTTCAAGGAAGAGGCCAAGCGAATGGGTATACGGACCTTTTCGGCGGGCGGCACCTTCGATCAGGACGATGCGGAGGCGTGGCATTCCATCCAGCGCGGGGTGGAAGGGGAGATCGGGCGTACGCTGGACGTCAGCTTCGAGATGGCGCTGGCGTATCGCGACAGGGCCCTGGTCGATTTTCCGGGACCGGGTACGGCGTATCCGTCCAACTACGCCGAGGTCACCGAGTTCGATGTTCTGGTGGAGTGGCAGCGCTACATGACCGGCAAAATCGACTGGGCGCGCTGAGCGTCCCGACCGCAAGCAGCGAGCCGGCCACAACCAACAGCCGGCCCGATACCCGACTGGAGGGGAGATGAACGATAGCGAACCACGCGTGGGTGACGCGGATTACCGCGCCATCTGCGAGTTCCTGAACGACGAGGCCGAACTGCTCGCCGAACGCGACTACCCGCAATGGCTGTCGCTGCTGGCCGAGGACATGCAATACCTGGTGCCGGTGCCGGAGTTCTTTGAACACGGCACCGCGCGCAGCGTGGGACGCGGCAACGCCTACTTCGACGATGACTACCCGAGCCTCAAAGTACGCAGCGAGTTGCTGAGCGACCCCACCCTGACGACCGCCGAGAACCCTCCCAGCCTGTTGTGCTACTTCGTCAGCAACATCCGGCCGCGGCGCACGGCCAATGCCGACGAATTCACGGTAACCAGCAACCTGCTGATCTACCGGATACGCGCTTCGGAGCCGACCCCCTACCTGCTGGCCGGAAAGCGGCATGATCTGTTGCGCGCAGTGGCCGGCGGTTACAAGTTGGCGCGGCGGGAGATTCGTATCCTGCAGGCATCGATCCAGGGACCGAACCTTAGCTTTATTCCTTAACACCGCGATACTGCGCCACCGCGAACGACGTCGACGAGACGACCCGGGTGACTACGTCGAAAAATATCGCGGTCCAACTCGAACGGCCGTTAACCAGGGCGTGCAACCCGACACCAGGTAAAAAAACGAAACCGCAACGGCACGCAGTTCACGGTGCAGTAGACCGCGCCACTTACGACCCGGACAGCGAACAACGGCCAGGCAGCCACGAGATATGGGATATCTACCGCACCGACAGCGAACGGGCAGATCCAAATCTCTCAAAAAGGACCGGCATCTCGAACAGGTTCTCGGGGTTTTCCGATAGGTTCGCCCCGCCGGGGGAGAAAGAAGCGCCAATTCTTCCGGGTGATCGGTCTGTCGCCGAAGTCATAACACCGAATAAACGGTATACGCCGCGGATGCATATACATCCGGACGACAAACGTAAGTGCCAACACTGCGAAGACCGAGCCGAAAATCACCGGCTTCGCCACAGAAGCAACGCCGGTACCAACCTACCGACCGCAACCCGGCGCGAATAATCCCGGAAGAGCCGTGACAAGCGTCTCGGCTATATGGGTCACCACGCAGTAGACTCCGAAGCTATCAGCCACGGTGCCCTGACCACTGCCGGCGTGAACGCACCACCTAGCCAACCACTGATCAGGAGGAGAAACGAAAGCGATGCGTGTACAGGAAATCCAGGACGGCTTCGGGATCGAGAACCTGAAACTGGCGCAGCGGCCTGCGCCGCAGCCCGGTCCGGGAGAGGTGTTGGTGGAGGTACGCGCCAACTCTCTGAACTTCCGCGACCTGATGACGGTACTCGGTCGCTATAACCCGAACCAGCGGCTGCCACTGATTCCGCTATCGGATGGAGCCGGCGAGGTCCGGGCCGTCGGCGATGGGGTCACCCGTGTGAAGCCGGGGGATCGGGTTGCGGGCATCTTCGCGCAACAGTGGCTCGGCGGCACTCCGGGATTGGAGGTGCGCACTTCCACCCTGGGTGGCCCTCTCGACGGCATGCTCGCCGAGCAGGTGGTTCTGCATGAAGACGGACTGGTGAAGGTGCCTGAGCACCTCAGCGATGGACAGGCCGCGACCCTGCCCTGCGCGGCCGTGACGGCCTGGCACGCACTCATGGAGAACGACAGACTCATGCCCGGACAGACGGTGTTGGTGCAGGGCACCGGCGGGGTGTCGATGTTCGCGCTGCAGTTTGCCAAGGCCGCGGGGGCACGCGTCATCATCACCTCCAGCAGCGACGACAAGCTGGCGCGCGCCCGGGAACTGGGCGCCGATGAGACCATCAACTACCGGAATACGCCGGATTGGGAAAAGCCGGTACTGGATCTGACCGACGGGCTCGGCGTTGATCACGTCGTCGAGGTTGGCGGTGCCGGCACTTTCGGCAAATCGCTGGAGTCGGTGCGTATCGCCGGGACAGTCACCGTGATCGGCGTGCTCAGCGGTTTCGCCACCGAAGCCAACCTGCGGCCGATCCTGATGAAGGCGATCCGGGTTCAGGGTGCGTTCGTGGGGTCGCGGCAGATGTTCGAGCGCATGAACCGGGCCATCGGCCAGCACCGGATCGTGCCGATCGTCGACCAGGTCTTCGCCTTCGATGAAGCTGGCAAGGCGTTGGAACTGATGCAGCGCGGCGCACACTTCGGCAAGATCGTCATCGGCCGCTGAGCAGACCTCCGTCCGCTTCGGCTCACCCTGCAGTCGATCCGGCGTTGCCCTGAAAGGGCTTGTCTGGCATGGTATAGGGTTCCCCTGTGCCAGTCACCGGTGTCGTCGCAGCAGCAGGTTCCAGGGTGCCGCAGCATAAGCGCCGCGTCATCCACCTCGACCTATACCGCGATTCCACAAACCCAAAGCCAGATTATCAATCAGAGAGTCCCCAAAGGTTCTGGACCCATGGAAACCTCCCTTCAATCCCTCAGCGACTGGGTCAGCCAAGTCGCCGCGCTGACCAAACCGGACAATATTCACTGGTGTGACGGCTCTTCGGCAGAGTACGACGCACTGGTCGACCAGATGCTCGCGGATGAGACGCTCATAGAGCTGAATTCCCGCTCGCGTCCGAACTGTTTCCTGCACCGGTCCGACCCGTCCGATGTCGCCCGTACGGAGCACCTCACGTACGTCTGCACGGAAGATCCGGAGGACGCCGGACCCAACAATCAGTGGCTCTCCCCCACCGAAGGGCACGCCAAGGTGGATGCCCTGTTCGACGGCGCCATGCGGGGCCGCACCATGTACGTCATTCCCTACTGCATGGGACCCGTCGAATCGCCTCTGGCACGCTGCGGGGTGGAGATCACCGACTCCGCCTATGTCGCGGCCAACATGCGCATGATGACCCGGATGGGAGAAGCCGCGCTGCGCCGGATCGAACGCGACGGCATGTTCGTCAGGGGGCTTCACTCGTTGGGTGACCTGAATCCCGAGCGACGCTTCATCATGCACTTCCCTGAAGAACTGACCATCAAGAGCATCGGTTCCGGTTACGGCGGCAACGCCCTGCTGGGCAAGAAGTGCCACGCCCTGCGAATCGCCAGTTGGCAGGCCCGGACCGAGGGCTGGATGGCCGAGCACATGCTGATCGTCGGAGTGGAAAACCCCGCCGGAGAAACCCACTACATTTGCGCTGCGTTCCCGTCCGCCTGCGGCAAGACCAACATGGCGATGCTGATTCCTCCCACCGAATACAAAGGGTGGAAGGTCTGGACCGTAGGCGACGACATCGCCTGGCTGCACCCTGGCGAGGATGGGCGCCTCTGGGCCATCAATCCGGAAGCGGGATTTTTCGGCGTCGCCCCGGGCACCAGCCGTAAGACCAACCCCAACGCGGTGGACATGCTGGAGCAGAACTGCATTTTCACGAACGTGGCGGTCACCGAGGACATGCGTCCGTGGTGGGAGGGACTGTCCGACGAAACGCCGATGCTCGACTGGCGCGGCCGGGAATACACGCCCGGTAACGGCCCGGCGGCGCATCCGAACTCCCGTTTCACCGTCAGCATGAAACAGTGCCCCTCCTATTCACCGAAAGCGGAAGATCCGCGCGGAGTCCCGATCTCCGCCATCATTTTCGGCGGCCGGCGGCCGCATCTGGTCCCGCTGGTTTACGAGTCCAAATCCTGGCGGCACGGCGTTCTCGTCGGCGCCTCCGTCGCGTCGGAAACCACCGCGGCTCAGAGTGGCGCGGTCGGCGTGGTGCGGCGCGATCCCATGGCGATGAAACCGTTCTGCGGCTACAACTTCGCGGACTACTGGGCGCACTGGCTCGACATGGGAGAACGGCTCACCGCCGCGCCGAAGATTTTCCATGTCAACTGGTTCCGTCAGGACGAGCAGGGCCGCTTCATCTGGCCGGGTTTCGGCGAGAATCTGCGCGTGATCGAATGGATCATCAAACGCTGTCAGGGAAGCGGTGACGCCTGCGAAACGCCGGTCGGCCATCTGCCCGCGACGGACGCCATCGATCTGACCGGGCTGGACGTTTCGGAACGGCACATGCGTGACCTGACCCACATCGACCCGGCCGCCTGGACCGGTGAGATGGAAGCTGTCGGCAAGTATCTGCAGAGCTTCGGCGAGCGTCTGCCCGCAGCCCTCAAGGAGGAACACGCAGCCGTGGTGGGGCGGATTGGCCCCCCCCGGGGGTGCCCCCGGGCCCCCCACACGCCACACACCAACCC
>JAYZWP010000450.1:0-5580 GCA_036142245.1 Pseudomonadota bacterium
AGCGCCCGACCGACCGCGCAATTGCCAACCTGCCGCACCGCGGCGGCCAGTCTCTCTACCGCGTGCAGGGTCAGCTGCGGCGCCTCACAGCCATACTGCCGAATCGGGTCGAAGGCGCGGTCAGCCAGTTCGTCCGTGGTCGCCGGCCGTGCCAGCACCCGGACGACGCCCTCAGCGTCGCGGTAATGGGAGGGCAGGGAACCGCGGCCGCCGATCTTCACCAGGGACGACACCAGCCAGTCGATGCAGGTCATCGCCGTCATGGGATCGTTGATGCCCGGCGACAACGCCCTCAGGGCAAGCTGCACCAGCTGGTCGATGCTGTACTCGATGTCCTGCACCGGTGTCTGGACGGCACCGATGATGAGTGCGGCATCCAGATCGGTACGCTGGGCCTCCTCGGGCATACCGACCAGGGCACCCGCGGCCGCGCTGCCGTAGCGCATGATCCGTTGGCCTTCGATGACAAACGAGCCGGGCTGGAGCAGTACTTCACAGATCAGGTCGTGTTCCGCACACAGACCCGCCAGCCCGCGGTAGTCGATGGACTGCACGTATCCGCTGCAGTGCGCCGTCACGCAGAACGGCAATACGGTCCCCGACGGCGTGCCACTGCACCCTGTATCCGGGCCATCCCGGGGTTCCGAGTCCGTCGGCGGCGTCCACCGCACGACGGCGTCATCCAGTTCGCCGGCCACGGCTGCGATCAATGCCTCCGCCTGCATCGCCCGGGACATCGTATGGATGAAATAGATCAGGCAGGCCAGGCTCACCAGCGCGCCAGCTATGGCGACATGGGTGGAAACATGCGGCACGAGGCTGTCCAGCTCTCCGTAGCGCAGATTCACCATGCGCAGCACCAGCACGGAATAGACGAAGGTGCCTGTGAAGGTGCCGAGCACGACCTGGTTCGCGCGCGCCTTCATAAACTGCCGCAACAGTTTCGCCCCGTATTGCGAGGCGGCAAGACTCAGCGCCACCAGGGTCATCGAGTAGACGACACCGGTAATACTGATCATGGAACCCGCTATCACCGCCAGCACCTGACTGGCGTTGTCGCCATCCACCAGCAGCCAGGCCAGCGCCGGACCATGGGCCTGCCAACGCATGTCGAGTCGCACGGTCAATGCTGCAAACACGATGGACATGGCCACCATGCCCGCCGGAACGAACCAGTAACTGGTCAGCAGCCGGTCAAGCAGGTACCGCAGCCGTGAGGTCACGCGCGGCGCGCCTCCGGCGCAGAAACGGACACTATCCCGAAGGCCGCGGCAGGACGATCAGCTGGTAAGGGGCGCCAGGGTGATTTCGACCCGCCGGTTCGCCGCGCGGCCCGCCTCGGTGGCGTTGTCCGCCACGGGATAGCCCTCACCCAGGCCCGTGGCACGGATCCGCATGCCGGAGATCTGCCGGGATATGAGGTACTGGGAAACCGAGTTGGCGCGCTGCTGAGAGAGCAGCATGTTGTAGTCATCGGCGCCCACGCTATCGGTGTGACCCACCACGTCGACCAGTGTCTTGTCGTATTCCTTCAGCACCACGGCGACCGAGTCGAGTACCGGGAAGAACTGCGGATTGAGGTCCGCACTGCCGGTTCTGAACGTGATCGGACCGGGCATGTTCAGCACGATGTTCTGTCCAACGCGGGTCACTCCGACACCGGTGCCGGCGAGCTGGGCCCGCAGCTTCGCTTCCTGCTGATCCATGTAATAACCCACGCCGCCGCCCGAGAGCGCGCCCACACCGGCGCCTATCAGCGCCCGTTTACGCCGTTCGTCGGCGTCATCACCGGTCAGCAGACCCGCCGCGACGCCCACCGCAGCGCCAATGGCCGCGCCTTTGGTTGCTTTGCTGGTCTGCTGCTCCTGGGTGTAGGGGTTGGTGGTGCTGCAGGCGGACAGCGCCATGATCGACAGAAGCAGGCAGGCGGATCGGGTGGAAGTCATTGACATCGTTAGTCTCTCGTTGTGGCGTTGCCGGTTTTGGGTGTCTTGAGGTTGGATGGCATCTTCTGAATGGAAAGACAACGGCCTCCGTGCGCCGCCGTTGACCGAATGGCATGTTTCCACCTCTTGGCCAGCTTGTCGATGCGGCCAAGGTTGTCGATTACCTGCGCGGGGACTGGCGCATGCGTTACACCAGCAGCCGTCTTCGGCAGCTACCGTCCACTCTCGCCTCCGCGCACGGTCTCGGCTAACGAACGGGTAATCCGAGGTCACTCCGGGCCGGCCGGCCGCGCCGGGTGGCGTGTTGCCAACCGCCCGGCGCCGCCGCGCTCAAGTTTCCAGCAGGCGGTATCAGGCGCTGGAAGTGCCGACCGTTACCTGATCGACATTGACCGAGCGTACACCCTTCACGTTTTCGGCAATGCGACGCATCAGTTCCTTTTCTTCCGGACTGGAGGCGGAACCGGAAATGCTCACCTTCCCTTCACGGGTGTCGACATTCACATCCAGTGCATCGACTCCATCGGAGAGCAGGTACGACCACTTGATCTTCGAGGTAATCCACGCGTCGCTCACCTTGTCGCCGACATCCTGCGCGGACCGCTTCATCTCTTCACCCGTCGACGACGTATTCGGAACCACCTTCAACTCGTTGCTGACCGCCACGACGTTTCTGGTGTCCTTGGCCAACTGCTCCGCCAGTTCGGCGGCCGCCTCACTGTCGGCTTCACCGGTCAGGCGCACCCGGCCGTTCTGCGTATCCACATCAATCGATAAACCATCCGTGTGGCCGTTCCAGAGCAGTCTGGATTTGATGGCGGCGGTGATGGTGGCGTCCTCGATCCCCTGCGCCCAACGCTCGTCGTCGGTATCGACGTCGATCGTGGCGGTCGGGTCCACGGCGATCTCGTTGGATACCTTGGTCACACCCTCCACCGACTTGGCAAGTTTGCCGGCGAGTTCCTTGTCCGCCTCACTGCTGACGGTCCCCGCCAGATAGGCAACCTGTTCACGCACCTCGACGTCCAGATCGAATGGATTGATGTGCTCGTTCAGGAGGAAGGTCGTCTCCACCATGCCTTCCAGACGGGCGTCCTTGAGCTGCACTGAAAGCGCCCTGTCATCGTGCTCGGTGCGCATCTCATTGCCGTGCGCATCCGCCTGGGCGCCGGTCGGCGCGACGGCAAGCGTGCCCAGGGCAGTCGCGATGGCAATGGTCAGTTTGGTCTTTCCGTAGTTCATCTCACGATTCCTCTTGTTTGATCTTTGTGCTGCTGTAGAAGTGTCATGGCAGTGTCATGCGTTGATGCCGCAGCGGAACATCGAACGTCCACTGCCGGTCAGACAGGCGGCGGCGCGCTGCGGCCGGAGATGAGGCCAACGACCAGCGCGATGACGAAGAGCACCAGAAAAATGAAGAACAGAATCTTGGCGATGCCCGCGGATGCCGCAGCGATCCCCGAGAACCCGAACAACGCCGCGACCAGCGCGACAATGAAAAAGATGAGAGCCCAGCGCAACATCGTGCACCCCCTGTGATGTCGTGTAATGCATCGCACCCTGTCCCGGATGCGATTTCTGCCGGTTCCCACAGCGAAGACCGTGCCATATGTATAACTACCGGATATATAGGCTCTTTTTAATTTTTCTTAGCCTCCGACCAGCTGCGTTCAGGCAAGATTTACCAGCCACCCGGCAAAGTTTTCACGATCCCCTCGCACGTCGATGCATGTCCAAACAAGGGCGGCTCCACTAAACTGCCGGCTCCCGAATGGAGTCACCAACCGCGAAGACTCCCCTCCAATCGGGCCATGTCACCTCCATATATTTGAACGCAGGCCTGCCGGCGGGGTCGGCGGCGTCGGGATGTACCGTTTCTGTTGATGGCCGAGAACTACCAAGCCGCTGATATAGAGGTCCTGACCGGGCTGGACCCGGTGCGCAAGCGCCCGGGGATGTACACGACCACCGAACGGCCCAACCACCTGGCCCAGGAGGTGGTGGACAACGCGGTGGACGAGGCCCTGGCGGGTTACGCGCACCTCATCGACGTGATGCTGTACCGGGATGGCTCGCTCGGCGTCACCGACGACGGCCGCGGCATGCCGGTGGATGAGCACCCGGAAGAGAAACTCCCGGGCGTCGAGGTGATCATGACCCGGTTGCACGCCGGCGGGAAGTTCTCTCACAAGAACTATCTGTTCTCCGGTGGACTTCACGGCGTCGGTGTATCAGTGGTGAACGCCCTGTCGCGCCGGGTGGAAGTGACCATCCGCCGGGGCGGCCGGATCTACTTCATGGCATTCGAGAACGGCGCGACCGTGGAGCCGCTGCGCGTTACCGGTGACGTCGGCAAACGCAACACCGGCACCAGCGTGCGGTTCTGGCCGGACGGGCAGTTCTTCGACAGCGTGCAGTTCTCCGTGCCGCGCCTGAAACATCTGCTGCGCGCCAAGGCGGTGCTCTGCCCGGGGCTACAGGTGCGCCTTGGCGACGAGGCGAGCGGCGAGGAGACCCTCTGGCACTATCAGGATGGCCTCGCCGAATATCTGCGCGACGCCGTCGGGGACGTCGCCACCCTGCCGGAGGATCCCTACACCGGCAGCCTGCAGGGCGAGCACGAGGCGGTCGACTGGGCGCTGTTGTGGCCGGCGGAAGGCGCCGAACTGATCGGGGAAAGCTACGTCAACCTGATCCCGACACCCCAGGGCGGAACCCATGTGAACGGCCTGCGCACGGGCCTGACGGAGGCAGTGCGGGAGTTCTGCGAGTTCCGCAGCCTGCTGCCGCGCGGGGTGAAGATCGCGCCGGAAGACGTCTGGGAGGGACTCGCCTACGTGCTGTCCGTAAAGCTGCGCGATCCCCAGTTCTCCGGTCAGACCAAGGAGCGGCTCAGCTCCCGGGAGTGCGCCGCCTTCGTCTCCGGAGTGGCGAAGGACAGCTTCAGTCTCTGGTTGAACCAGCACACCGGCATCGGCGAACAGCTCGCCGAGCGGGTCATCGCACGCGCCCAGAACCGCCTGAAGTCCGCCAAGAAGGTCGTGCGCAAAAAGGTGACGTCGGGGCCCGCCCTGCCGGGCAAGCTGTCGGACTGTACCTCCCAGGACCCCGCGCGCACGGAGCTGTTCCTGGTGGAGGGAGACTCCGCCGGCGGCAGCGCCAAGCAGGCACGGGATCGCTCGTTTCAGGCAGTGATGCCGTTGCGCGGCAAGATCCTCAACACCTGGGAAGTTGACCCCCGGGAGGTGCTGGCTTCGCAGGAGGTGCACGACATCTCGGTGGCGTTGGGTATAGACCCGGGGTCCGACGACCTGACCGGCCTGCGCTACGGCAAGGTGTGCATTCTGGCGGACGCCGATTCCGACGGTCTGCACATCGCCACTCTGCTCTGCGCCCTGTTTCTGCGCCACTTCCGGCCGCTGGTGTCCGCCGGACACGTCCATGTCGCGATGCCGCCGCTGTACCGCGTCGATATCGGCCAGCAGGTGTTCTACGCGCTGGACGACGCCGAAAAGCAGGGCGTGCTGGATCGCATCAGTGCCGAGAAAATCCGCGGCAAACCGAATGTGCAGCGTTTCAAGGGGCTGGGAGAAATGAACCCATTGCAGTTAAGGGAAACCACCATGGCACCGGA
>JAYZWP010000451.1:0-4673 GCA_036142245.1 Pseudomonadota bacterium
ACCCGCACCGGCTGGTCCGCATACTGTGCCGTGACGGCACCCCGGACAAACCGGACCGTGCCGATACGCCGTAACTGCGCCGGCTGCGTGGCGGCCTGATCCGCCAACTGCGCGGCGGCTTGTCGCACATCGTCGTTCGCCATGGGCGGCGTGATGCCTTGCGCCAAACGGTCGGCAGGGTCTTCCGGCAGCTTCAGGGTCACGCCGGCCAACAGACGGTTGGGATCGCCGCCCACGAATGCGGAGGGATTCAGCGCCAGGATGCGGCGCATCAAGTCCGGGCGCGCCGCCGCGTCGTCCGGGGCAACGCGCCGCGCGATCAGGTACAGAGACTCGCCCGGATCGACGCGCCAACCGTCCGGCGTGCGCGCCGCGTCAGCCGTGTACGGGACCACGAGCGCGAGGATCAACACAGCCGCAACACGGAACACCACGCTGGCGCGCGGAGAAAAAAACGATACAACAACAGTGGTCGGTTTGGTCATCCCGGGGTCCTGACAATTCTTCGAATCGATGGCAGGCTCGCTGCCGCGACAGATGTCCGCCGCTCCCTCCCTGAACACGGGGCGGCGTTCTGTGGCCTCGCGGCAGCGCCAAGTTTATCCGGCAGCTCGGCATCCGGTATAGAGATTGCCGGTTTCCCCGCGCAACCGGTTATCGGTGCGGGAGCGCCGGCACCAACGCCTATCCGCGCAACCGGAACCGCTGAATTTTTCCGGTCGCGGTCTTGGGCAGGTCGCTGACGAATTCGATCCAGCGCGGATACTTGTAGGGGGCGAGCCGCTCCTTGACCCAGGCTTTGAGGTCCTCGGCCAGACTGTCATCACCCGTCACACCGGGCGCCGGAACGATGTACGCCTTGGGTTTAACCAGCCCCGCATGATCCTGCTGACCGACCACGGCCGCCTCCAACACCTTGTCGTGTGCCACAAGGGCGGATTCCACCTCGAACGGAGAAACCCAGATGCCGCCCACCTTCAGCATGTCGTCGCTGCGGCCGCCGTACACGTAGTACCCGTCGGTATCGATGGAATACTTGTCCCCAGTACGGGTCCAGGTACCCTCGAAGGTGGCCAGGCTCTTGGCGCGGCTGTTGAAATAACAGGCTGCCGCGGAGGGCCCTTTGACCAGCAGTTCTCCCAATTCACCGTCCCTGACCGGCCCTCCCCGCTCATCGACGAGGCGCAGCTCATACCCCGGAACCGGTTTGCCCGACGTGCCGTACTTGAGGTCGCCGGGCCGGTTGGAAAGAAAGATGTGCAGCATCTCCGTGGAACCCAGACCGTCCAGGATGTCGACCCCGAAGCGCTCGCGCCAACGCAACCCGATCTCCGCCGGCAACGCTTCGCCCGCTGAAGTGCACAGGCGCAGGGCCGCGGAGCCGCTTTCCCGGTCGTTGCCAGGATCGGCGAGGAGGGCGCCGAACAGGGTCGGCACACCATAGAAAACGGTCGGCTGCTGCTCGCGCAATACCTTCATCACGGCATCCGGCGTCGGGCGGTCCGCCAGCAGTATGGTAGTGGCGCCCACGTGCAGCGGGAAACTCATGGCGTTGCCCAGCCCATAGGCGAAGAACAGCTTGGCGGCGGAGAAAACCCGGTCGGCTTCGCGCAGCCCGAGCACACCGACCCCGTAGAGCACCGCGGTATGCAGCAGATCGCCGTGCAGGTGCACGGCCCCCTTCGGTTCGCCGGTGGAACCGGACGAATAGAGCCAGAAGGCGGCATCGTCCGCGCAGGTGGGCGCCGGGTCGAGCCGCTCGTGCGCCGCCACGAGCAACCCGTCACCGTCCAGCCAACCATCGACTTCGCCGCCCATTACCAGCCTGTCGCGCAGGAACGGCTGATCCGCCACGGCGGTGGAAAATTTCTCTGTCAGGGGCGCGCTGACCACCAGCACACCGGCGCGGCTGTGGCGCAGCATGGTGGCGTAGTTTTCCGCCGTCAGCAGCGTATTGACCGGCACCGGCACGGCACCGATCTTGATGGCACCCCAGAAGAACGCGGGAAAGTCGATCCCGTCCAGCAGGCAAAGGAATACCCGCTGCTCGATGGTCACGCCGAGTTCCTTCAGCAGGTTGCCCGCGCGGTTGACTCGGGCGGCCAGATCCGCGTAGGTGTGCTCTCCCGCGGCATCTATGTAGGCGGTACGGCTACCGCGGCCTTGCACGAGATGGCGGTCGATGAAATCCACCGCAGCGTTGTATTCCGCCGGGAAACTCACCTGCGGCGTTTCGACCCCGTAATCGACACTACCCCAGCGTTCGCAACTCATCCCCCCTCCTTCCGATCGACGTCCGCTATTGGCCAGCACAAGGCTTGGAAACGAAGTTTAGCGAGCTGCTTCCAAGCGTACCTTGCCGTAACAAGAGATCCCGACGCAGCACAGAGTCAGCGCGGGGGAAGCGGCCCCCGGCCAGACCGAGCGAATATACTGTATATTCATACAATTCTTATTCGTTCCGGTCGCTCCCGAATGCCTATAAATCCTGTCACCCGCCGTGGCGCCACCAAGGGTCGGGGCGCCACGTACGACCCGCCGGCGCGGTTCGAGTCACTCCAGCGCGGCGGCTGGGACGACGGCTGGCCGGAGACCCACGGGCAGGAAGAGGCGCCGCGGCGCACCGAACTGCTGCGAGACACCGCCCGCTCGATGATCACCCGGAACCGTTCACCGGATGTCCCGTTCGATCGTTCGATCAACCCCTACCGCGGCTGTGAGCATGGCTGCATCTACTGCTTCGCCCGACCGAGTCACGCCTATCTCGGCTTTTCGCCGGGGCTGGATTTCGAAACCCGCATCCTTCACAAACCGGAGGGTCCGGAACTCTTGCGTCGC
The DNA here is from genome assembly GCA_036142245.1 of Pseudomonadota bacterium. GTDB lineage: Bacteria > Pseudomonadota > Gammaproteobacteria > Immundisolibacterales > Immundisolibacteraceae > JAYZWP01. Next base: position 2,839 of record JAYZWP010000451.1, read on the forward strand.
GAGCTGGCCAGACCGGGCTACCGCTGCGCGCCGGTTGCACTGGGCGTCAACACCGACGCCTACCAGCCAACGGAAAAGCGACTCCGGCTCACCCGCCGGCTGCTGGAGGTATTGGCCGAGGCCCGCCATCCGGTTTCATTGATCACCAAGTCCGGTCTCATCCGCCGCGACCTGGACCTGCTGCGGGACATGGCACGGGACAACCTGGTACAGGCGGCGGTGAGCGTCACCACGCTGGACCGCCACTTGTCGCGTACCCTGGAGCCGCGCGCAGCGGCCCCCTACCGGCGCCTGGAAACCATCGAGGCACTCGCGGCGGCCGGCGTGCCTACGCAGCTCTCGGTGGCACCGGTCATCCCGGTTCTGACCGACAGCGAACTGGAGACGATCATGTCCGCCGGGAGGAATGCCGGAGCCCGCTCGGCGAGCTACATCCTGCTACGCCTGCCCCACGAGGTGAAAGATCTGTTCCGCGCCTGGCTGTCGGAGCACCGCCCGGACGCGGCGGCTCACGTCATGGCGCGCGTCCGGGAGACCCGCGGCGGGCGTGATAACGATGCGCGCTTCGGCGCCCGGATGCGAGGCAGCGGCATCCATGCCGAGCTGCTCCGGCGCCGCTTTGATGTGCAGTACCGCCGCCTGGGTTTCAGCCCCCTCCCTTCACTGGTAACCGCGCTGTTCCGGCCACCCGCGGAGATATCGCAAGGCGATCTGTTCGAGCAGGCCGGCTGAGCTTTGTTCATTCGGAGCGCACCAGCAGCCGTTGCAGTGCGGCCAGCAGGTGGCGACGTTCGCCGTCGCTGCGCAGCTCCCGTAGCCGCTGTCGCAGGGCCAGACTGAACTCGGCGAAGTCGTTGTGCCAATCGGCGTCGGTCAGATCCGCCGCGAGCGGCCGCAGCGATTGCTTTTCGAGCTGCATCTGCGGGGCCTCGAGATCGGCCCGCTCGTCGAGTGCCGGAATCATCACGGGAGTCGCTTCGGCGAGGGTAGTTCGTAACCGCGCGGCCAACGCCGCCAAGGCCGATGACTCTCCATGCGTTAGGAAAACGCCACACTCGATCGGCATGCGATTCGTGGCATAGGCAACCAATTCGCTGGCATCGGCGTGAGCGGAGTAGTACTGGTCCATGCGACGGATTCTGGCGTTGACCTCAATTTCTTCGCCCTCAATGCGCACACGTCGGCGCCCGGACAGGATGAGATGACCCAGCGTCCCGGGCGCCTGATATCCGGTGAACAGAACTGTCGCATCGCGGCGCCACAGGTTGTTCTTCAGATGGTGGCGAATGCGGCCGGCATCGCACATGCCGCTGGCCGCCACGATGATCACCCCGCCACTGATCCTCGCCAATGCGCGGCTCGCGTCGGCGTCCTGCAAGAAGTGGAAATGGGGATGCGCGAACAGCTCCGCCGCATCGGGGGTGTCGATCAGTTCACCGCAGTGGCGGGCGAACACTTCGGTGGCACGGATCGCGAGGGGCGAATCAAGGTAGACCCGGGCGGGAGATATCGTCCCTTGCTCCAGCAACACGGCGATGGCGTACAGCAGTTCCTGGGTGCGCTCCACCGCAAACGCGGGGATGAGCAGGTTACCGCCCGCCGCGAGCGCCTCGTTGATCTCCATCCCGAGCCGGGCGGTGCGGTCGGAGAGCGGCAGATCGTCACGCTCCCGGTCGCCGTAGGTGGCCTCGAGTATCAGGAAGTCCGCCCCCTGCGGGCCGGACGGATCCTCGTGAAAGCGGTGTTCATCCGGACCGATATCTCCCGAGAACAGCAGAGTCTTGCCACCCACCCGCACCTCGACGGCGGCCGCGCCGAGGATATGGCCGGCATTC
>JAYZWP010000452.1:0-3715 GCA_036142245.1 Pseudomonadota bacterium
TTGGCATTGAATTACAAGTACGACACGATCAATCCAAGTTTCACCCTGGTTTACGACCTGAGCAATAAAGACGCGATTTTCGTACCGGGAATCGACTTTGTGCTCGGCGACCACTGGCGGCTCAAGATTGACGCAAACATCATGCTGCCGCACTCGTCGCGCAAACCATCCGACGCGCCTCTGGAAACAGATACCAACCTGTTCGGAACATTTGCCAACAACAGTCAGCTGAACTTTCGACTGTCTTACTACTTCTAGCGATGACTTGACGATCGTCAGAGTCAGGCATCCCAACAAATTTCGAGGAGAACCCCCCATGCCGGCAGATAGCTTTCTGAAAACAGTCGCAGCGATGGTGACGACTGTGTCCTTGCAGTGTATCTGCGCATCGATGTCTCTCGCGGCGGAACTCGAAGAAGGCTTCGTCATCGACGCGTCGAATTATCAATCCGTAAAGGACGACACCTTTGAAGGACACCGGATTGAATCGATGCTGTCTGATTCATACCGGATGCTGATTATTGATTATGGAATGCGAGTCCGGCTCGGCCACAGCAAACCGTGGGATAGAGACGAACGACTCATCGCACTGACCGAAAAATATGCGCCCCAGGTCACTTTCAATACCGACACCAATCGTATTGACAACTTCGTTGTTGGAATTCCCTTTCCGGAACTGGACATAGAAAACGACCCCAAAGCTGGCTGGAAGCTTGCTTATAACATTGTCTACTCGGCTTTCCTGGGTGACATTCTGCATTGGCCGACCATTGACTTCGTGATGGTGGGTGAAAAAGGGTATGAGCGATCCATCACTTACACTTTTGCCCTCTATCAGATGCTCGGGCGCCGGACGACCGGCGATGTGCACATTGAGGGCGACGGGAAAGTCCGTTCGTATACCACTCTGGTGGCTGTCGCCCCGTCAGACGTGCGCGGAATAGGTTCATTCGCCATCCGCTATGCAGACGGACAGTGGGACGATGTCTACGCCTATATCCGCAGCGTCCGGCGCTTCCGCCGCCTGTCTGGCGGTTCCTGGTACGACCCGGTTCAGGGATCCGACTTTCTGCTCGATCAGACATCGAACGGCTTCAACGCTGACCCGATCTGGTACAAGGACTTCCGCATTCTGGAGAAGCGGGTGATGCTAAGTCCCGAGAGCAGCACGAAGTATTACGCTACCGGGGAGACCGGCAGCTACCGCGAAAAGTATCCGTTGCTGGACCTCGACACACCTCCCTACTGGAATAGCAACGACGAGAACGAGTTCTGGCGTCCTCGGGAAGTCTACGTAATGGAGGCGATTCCACCGGACGGTCATCCGAATGGGCGCCGGGTGTTCTATGTCAACGCCTACCCATACCTGCCGTTGCCGTTCGCGATCGACAACTATGATCGCGCCGGAAACCTCTGGCAGATTTACAGCAACACGGTCAACCGTATCACGACCGAAGACGGGTACCCGACCGTGAATCCTCTGTTCGCGCGACTGATCGACCTGAAGAAACTGCATGCAACGCTGCTACCCGCCGGGCCGGGGCGAAAAGTCAACACACCGGGCGTGACGTCGGCTGACTTCAACCTGGAATCGGTTCGGGAGCTGATCGAATAGCCCGCCGGACACGACCATCCATCCGGCGGCGCAACGGACTTACAACCTACTCCGTGGTTTGCTTGTGCCGTCTTTTATCCGCCTCTGGCTAAGAAGCAATTGCCGTTCCGCTCCGGAAGGTACTCTCTGATCAATTCAGAGCGTACCTTCCGGAGCATGGTTACCCGCCAAGGATGACCTTGTGTTGGGTCTCATTGATTGACGACGCATGCGGCACGCTCGTGAGCCCGCCGTAGTACGCCCGGCAGCGTATTGTTCAAAGTTTCCTGAGGTTGATCGCGTTCAGCGCGAGTGCGTTGGCGCTGCTTCTCCTTTGACCAACCGTGCGCGGTTGATCAAAGGGCCAAATATTCCCGGTATTCCGGCACCCCGGGATCGAGCTGGACACCCAGGGTATTGAGCGCCATGGAGAGCATATTGTACTGACCCACCGTGAATACCAGGTCCATGATCTGCCGGGTGTCGTATACGGCAGAGAGCTTGCGGTACACCGCGTCGCTGATGAACGCATCGCCATGCAGCTCATCCACGGCGCGCAGCAGGGTGCGTTCGTGATCGTTCCAGCCCGGCGCGTCCGGGCCCTCGGCAACGGCACGAATCTCCTCCCGAGTAAGTCCCGCTTTTTGCGAAATCAGGATGTGCTGGCCGAACTCGTAACCGGACTGGCAGAGCCAGCCGATCCGCAAAATCGCCATCTCCCGCTCTCTGGGCGGCAGCGTCTGGTCGAACAGCAAATGTTTGGAGAAACCCATCCAGGCGGCACACAAATCCGGATGGTGGACCATGGTCTTCAGCACGTTGAAAACCTCGCCGCCGCCCAGATTGGCCTGTAACTCGGCCCCTTCGGCACCCAGTCCGCGCCGCTCGTCGTCGCCCCAGTCAGCCGGTTCGATGGGGGGAACTCTGGGTTCTGAAAGTCTCATTGCACTCCTCCGTTCCGGTTATCAAATCCGCGCGCCATGCGGCGCACCATCAGCCGATGCGGACGCGGCTCACCACCAGGGTAGGCTCGACATTGGTGTAGTTCGGCACATCCGCCATGATCTGCCCGGCGTTCGGGCCAAAGCTGGCCTGAAAGCCCTCGACGCTGTCGAAATACAGATGTCCCATGGCGTGATAGGGCGCCGGTTCACCGGGCGCGCCGCCGGCGAGACCCTCCTCCGCCGCAATCCCCTTGCAGGGCTCCCCCAGCAACCGCTGGACCATCGGCATGTGGTTGTCGCAGTAGTAGTCAATATCGAAATGGGTATCCGCACCACGCGGATAAAGGACACTCACCTTGATCATCACTGAAGCCTCCTGCGAATGTCGACGCCGCCGGGCGCCGCATGGATTGTTTGCATCAGGACAATACCAGTCCCGGGCGTACCCTGACCATCAACCAGGTCGGGAGGCGCTTGCATCCGGGCCGCCGCCGCGGGGACAGATTTCGCTTCACACCGCAAGGTCGGAAACGGCTTGCCCGCTGAACAGGAAACGCTCCCGCAGCGCCACCACTTCCCCCACCAGCACCAGCGCAGGCCCGCAGACTCCCGCCGTCTCGGCTTCAGCGACGATGGTCTCGAGCGTCCCGGTCACCACCCGCTGCGCCGGTGTGGTACCCCGATCGACCACCGCTGCCGGCGTGCCGGCCGCACGCCCTCCCACGGTCAGATGCCGCACGATATTGGCGAGGTTCCCGACCCCCATGTAGATCGCCAGGGAGGCGTCGAGTCGCGCCAGTGCGGTCCATTGCTCCGCGCTCAAGGGTGCATCGCCCCGCGCATGGCCGGTGACGAACACACAGGCGGAAGCCACCTCGCGGTGGGTCAGCGGAATCAGCGCGGCTGCCGCGCAGCCGGACGCCGCCGTCACGCCCGGCACCACCTCCGCCACGATCCGTGCGGCCGCCAACGCCTCGAGTTCCTCCCCGCCACGGCCAAACACGAAGGGGTCCCCCCCCTTGAGCCGCACCACGACGCGTCCCTGCCGCGCCTCGCGCACCAGCAGTGCGTTGATCTGCGCCTGGGGCATGGCGTGCCGCCCCGCCGCCTTACCGACATCCACCCGTCGTGCGTCGCGCCGGGCAAGGTCCAGCACCGCGGGGTCCACCAGCCGGTC
>JAYZWP010000453.1:0-7451 GCA_036142245.1 Pseudomonadota bacterium
GCACGCCCAGCACCTCCCCTTCGTGCTCGTAGGTCGAGGTGACGACACTGTAGTCGTCGAGGAACTGGTAGCCCGACTCGTTGCCGATGAAAATCTGGATGCCCTCACCCCGCTGACACTGGTCCAGCAGCGCCAGCACCTCCTGCTTCTTGGCGAATGCCTCGAACAGGCTACGCAGGCGGCCGATCTGCTCCGGCTCTGAAACCGACAGCAGGTTCGATTCCCCCCGAACGATCAAACCGTTGGACGCAGCGTCCACTTCGGTGAGCTGTTCCGCCATTTCCAACATCAGGGCGAGGTTCGTCTCGACCTCGCTCTTCAGGCGGCGCAGGTCCTCGATGACCGTATCCCGGGCCTCCGCCAGCGTCTTGCCGGCACAGATATCGGTCAGAAAGTTGGCGGCGTACTCCAACTCCCCGGCGGAATATTTCCTTTTCGGATGGCAGACCCGGTTGATGACGTCGCCGTCGTTGGTCACCAGAATGGCGAGCACGCGCTCCTCTGACAGGGCCAGAAAATCGATCTGGCGCAACGTCATGCGCTCCGCGGAGGGAACCTGCACCACCGCCGCCAGGTGCGACATGCCCGCCAGCAGTTCCGACACCGCCGCGGCCAGTTCGCTGGGCGCCGCACCGCGATCGGGCAACTCACCGCGCAGTCGCGCCAACTCCTCGTCGCCTACGGGGCGGGCGATGAGCAGGGAGTCGACGAACAGGCGCAAGCCGGACTGGGTCGGAATCCGCCCCGCGGAGGTGTGCGGCGAGACGATGAGTCCGGCCCGCTCCAGTTCAACCATCACATTACGCGCCGTGGCGGAACTGATACCGAGGTCCAGGGTCTGCACCAGACTCTTGGAACCGACCGGCTCACCATCCTCCAGATAGCGCTCGACGATGCCCCGGAACAGGCGCATGGCCCGTTCGTCGAGTTGCGCGGTTATGGCGTTCATATATGGCAGAGGGCGGTCTTGGATAAGTGAAAAAAATCAGTTAAAAAACAGACGGATAGTCGACGCGCACCCACTCTCGGGCATTGTCAAAGTACCAGCCGGCATTTTTTTCTGTCAACCTTCACCGGCACCACGTTGGTGGTAGCCTGCATCCTGGCCGGTTTCGGCACACTCAACCCGTCATGACGAAAGCATTTCAGCATATTGGCCTGATTACCCGTCTCATGGATGACAAGCTGGAGGTGATCCGCTCCGGTCTGGTCAGCTATCTCGACGAAAACCACCTCACCCACGTACACGGTGTGGTGACGCCGGACCGGGCCGCCGATGACAATCTGGCCAGGTCACTGGAGACCTGCGACCTGGTCATAGTGCTTGGCGGAGACGGAACCCTGCTCGCGTCGGCACGGCTGCTCGCGTCCCTGGATAAACCACTGCTGTGCGTCAACCTCGGACGGCTCGGGTTTCTGGCCAGTGTGTCCCCCTACGAAATGTTCGAGGCACTCGACGAAATCCTCCATGGTCGGTTCATCGAGGAGCGGCGCATGATGCTGCGCGGCGAGATCCTGGACGAGGACGGCACGATCCTGGCGCGCGGCGTGGCGCTGAACGAAGTGAGTCTGCACCGCTGGGCCGGCCTCAGGATGGTGGAATTCGAAACCAGCGTGGACGGCCGCTTTTTGAACCAGCAGCGGGCCGACGGTCTGATCGTGGCCACCCCCACCGGCTCCACGGCTTACGCGCTGTCCTGCGGCGGGCCGATCGTCTACCCGACCCTGGAATCGCTGGTGCTGGTACCGGTCAGCCCACACGCCATGGGGATCCGCCCCATGACGTTGCCGGGCAGCAGCCAGGTGGAGATCACGGTCAGTCCGGAAAACCGGGAGGCCGGGCGTGTCACCTTCGATGGTCAGGGTAATCATGTGCTGGAAACGCACCATCGCGTGATCATCAGGCGCCACGAACAGGGCATCCGGCTGATTCACCCCGTCGAGTACGATTACTTCGAGATTTTGCGCGCCAAGCTGAACTGGGGCAGGTAACCGGTGCTGGTCGAACTGGCGATCGAGAACCTCGCAGTGGTTGAGAGCCTCCGGGTGGAATTCGCCGGGGGCTTCACGGTACTGACAGGAGAAACCGGGGCAGGCAAATCGATTCTGATCGACGCGCTGCTGCTGGCGCTGGGTGAACGGGCGGACAATTCCGCCATCCGCAGCGGGTTCGACAGGGCCCAGGTAGAGGCCGTGTTCGCGGTCGCGCCGGAAAGCGCCGCGGCACGCTGGCTCGCGGCACAGGACATCGTGGTCGACGAGGGGCTTTGCGTGCTGCGGCGCACCCTGCATCGCGATCGCGCTTCGCGCTGCAGCGTCAATGGCGGCGTGGTGACCGCCGGATCGCTGCGCGAGTTGGGGCGGCTTCTGGTGGATATCCATGGCCAGCACGCGCACCAATCGCTGTTTCAACCCGGTGCGCAGCGGCTGCTGCTCGACCAGTTCGCCGGGCTCACGACCGAGGTGGCAAAACTGACGGAGCTTTACCACCGCTGGAGCGAGCAGTCGAACCGCCTGGCGGAAATCGACGCGCGGGAACAGACCCGCGCGGACCGGCTGGAACTGGTGAACTACCAGCTGCAGGAACTGGAGGGTCTGGCGCCGGAACCGGGGGAGTGGGAACAACTGGACAGCGAGCTGCGCAGGCGCAGCAATATCCGGTCACTGGCGCAGACAGCGACGCTGGTCGGCCAGGCGCTGCGGGGTGACGAAGAGTCCCTGCTAGATCAACTCGGCCGGCTGACCGCGCGCCTCGGGGAGGCCAGCCGCACCGATCCGGCTCTCGGCGATAGCCACGACCTGCTCACCGGTGCCGCAATCCATGCCGCGGAGGCCGCCGCTGCGCTGGCGCGTTACGTCGACAATATCGAGTTCGACGAGGAACGGACCGGATTTCTCGAAGAGCGGGTCGGACGGTTTCATCACCTTGCCCGCAAGTACCACGTCGCCGCCGATGACCTGCACCGTGTGTACGATGAGCTTGCCGCCGAACGGGACACCCTGATGGCGGAACAAGCCGGGCGCGGTGAACTGGAACAGGCGCTCGACGAGTCCCGCGCGGCCTACGACAAGTTGGCGAAAGTGATCAGCGACGCCCGCGGGGCCGCGGCCCCGCGCCTTACGGCAACCACCACCGACCTGGCGCGCGAACTCGGCATGCCGGCGGCTGAGTTGCTGTTCGAGATTACGGGCAACCCGGCGGCCCCGCCCGCCAGCTACGGCGCGGATCAGGTCACCATCCTGTTTTCGGCCAATCCGGGCGAACCGCCACAACCCCTGTCACGGGTGGTGTCGGGTGGCGAACTGTCGCGGCTGAGCCTGGCGCTGCACCTGACTGCCCGCGGTGCGGGACGGCCCGATACCATGATCTTCGACGAAGTGGATGCCGGGATCGGGGGTGCGATCGCGCACCGGGTGGGAGCCTGCCTGCGCCAGCTCGCCGGTGACCACCAGGTGCTCTGCGTCACCCACCAGCCGCAGGTGGCCGCCCAGGGGGACCGGCACCTGGGCGTGCGCAAGGCGGTCCAGGACGGGCGCACCGCGACACGCGTAGTGCCCCTTACGGACGCGGAACGGCGCGAAGAAATCGCCCGCATGCTGGGCGGCGCCCGGACCAGCACCACGACCCTGCAACACGCCGCGGAGTTACTCGACGATGCCGCGCTCGGATAGTCCCGTACCTCCGCTGACGGAGGATGCCGGCGCGCTGCGGCGCGCCGACGCGGGCGACGTGCCAGCCATCAAGACCCTGCTCGACGGTTACGCCGCCCGGGGGAACCTGCTGCCACGCAGTGTCGCAGAGATCACCCGCCACCTGTCGGAATTTCTGGTGTGGGAGCGGCAGGGCAAGGTGGTCGCCTGCGGCGCTCTGGAAATGCTCGCACCGGACCTGGCGGAAATCCGCAGCCTCGCGGTGTCGGCAAGTTGCACCAGGACGGGCATCGGCCGCGAGATCGCCCTTCGACTCATCGAGCGGGCGCGTGAGGTTGGCGCCGCGCGGGTCATGGCATTGACGTACGTGCCAAAGTTTTTCGAAAGTCTGGGATTCACCCGCACCGATCGCAACGCCCTGCCGGAGAAGGTCTGGAGCGTTTGCGTCAACTGTTACAAGTTCGCCCAGTGCGACGAAATCGCCGTTCTGCTGCCACTGCCCGGCCACCCCACAACGTGAGTCCCTGAATCAGCCCGTGTACACTTCCTGCGCTCCCGCCGAGAGAATCCCGCCCATGAACCGCATCCTGAACCTGACCCTGATATTGTCCGCGACCTGCCTCACCTTGACCGGCTGCGGCAACCGACTCACCGAGATGGCGCGCCTGCCCAATCTAAGTGTCTACAAGGTGGAGGTTGCGCAAGGCAATATCGTCACCCCGGAAATGCTGGCCGGGGTGCGACGCGGGATGGAGAAACGCCAGGTCCGCGTGCTGGTCGGCACACCGACTGTCGCTGACCCGTTCCACGCCGACCGCTGGGACTACCCCTACAGTATCCAGAACGATGCCGAGCGCCGGATGCGTCTGGTGTCACTGCACTTTATTGATGATCGTCTGGACCGCATCACCGGCGACGTGGTGGGCAGCTACACCCTTCCGGAAATCGACGAGTTTGCCGCGAAGACCACCGTCTCCGTGCCGCCGCGCGGCGCGCCCAAGGAGCGGTCGTGGGTCTCACGGATGTTGCCAGGCGGAAAATCCGACAGGACACCCACCACGGTGGCGGGTTTTACCGGCGAGAAGTCCGCTAAGGCAGCCGGCGATACAGCGGCAACCAAAAAGAGCTCCCCGGAGCCGACCACCGGCGAACAGCCAGTTGCTGACGATCCGGACGCCGGCCTGTTCGACGGCCTGCTGGACCGGGTCGGCGGCTGATCGCGCGGCAGTCACGCGCAAAAAAAACCCGGCTCGCTTATCAGCGGCCGGGTTTGAAGAGTTGCCCGCTCAGGGAGGGGAAGCGGGCATACCCTTGCGGGTATGTTGGTTAAGACCGGGTGAGTTGGGGAAAGTTCACTCTGTTCTCCTACGCGGTATAAAAAATTTTCTCTTTTGTAACAAAACCTTAAGAATTCTGCCGTGGAGCGCCCAGGGTGTGGCGAATCCCGCCGTGCACAAGCGGCCCCGACAGGACTACTCAGCGCTTAAAAGCGTCGTACGTATCACCGGCGAGTGATTGGCGAATTACTCGCCACGGGCAGGTTACTTCGCGCCGGCCCGACGCCCGCGCGCCGCGGCGCGCTGCCGGCGCGCGTGCTTCGGATCGACCAGCAAAGGGCGATACAGCTCGACGCGATCACCCGCTTCAAGGAGTTGGTCGCGCGACACCAGGCGTCCGTGGATACCCACGTCAAGCCGACCCAAACCGGCGATTCGGTTTCCCAATGCGGACTCCGCCAGCGCCATGGCTACGGTAGCCCCGGCCGGAACAGGACCCTGCCAGATGAGTTGCCCACCCTCAGCATCGACCCAGGCAACCGAAACCTCGATGACCTCCTCAGCCTGCTTGGTCATAGCAGGTCCCCGCCCGTTGCCGGAAGGCGGCGACCAGGCCGTCCGCCACGCGTTGCAGTGCCGCGCCGGCGACCATCTGCAGCAAGCGGCTCTCCAGATCAAAGTCGATCGCCAGGGAAACACTGCTCGCTGTTTCACGGTCGGCAGCCGGCGGTAGGTCATCGAACCGCCACACGCCCGAGAAGTGACGAAACGGTCCACGCACCAGATGCAGCTCGATCTGCCGCCCCGGCGTGAGCTGGTTACGCGTGGTGAACCGCTTGTGGAAACCGCCCACCGCCAACTCCAGGGTCGCGACCATTTCATCCCGCTCCGCCTCATGGACCACCGCCGAGCGGCACCACGGGAGGAAGAGCGGATAGGCCGGCACATCGTTGACAAGATCGTACATCTGCCGCGCGCTATAGGGCACCACCTCGGAACGACGAACCAGGTTCATCTCTTAATCGCGTCGACGGATTGATAGGGATAGCGAGCCGAAAGGTGTCGATTTCAGGGCAACCCGAGATCCACACCGATGGCCTGCAAGAACACGAGTGCTACGCCGACCGGCGCCACGATCCTCAGCAACCAAAGCCAGACCGGATACAGCACCGCGGCACCGGTGCGCAGCTCCGCACGGCGGTGTTCGTCACGCATGAACCAGGCAACGAATACGGCGATGAGCGCACCGCCGGCCGGAAGCATGATGTTGGAGGTGAGGTAGTCCAGCAGTTCGAACAGCGTCATACCGCCGATGGGCTTGTAGTTCTCCGCCAGATTGAACGAAAACACCGTAGCAAGCCCGAGCAGCCAGGCCAGCAGACCGCATACCGCGGCCGCCTTTGCTCGGCTGGTGTCGAATCGTTCAACACCCCACGCGACTGCCGGCTCGATCAGGGACAGAGCAGATGTGAAGGCCGCTACCAGCAGGAGCACGAAGAACAGGGTTCCTATGACCACTCCCCCAGGCATCTGGCCGAAGGCAGCCGGCAGCGTAAGAAAGATGAGCCCCGGCCCTTCTCCCGGCATCAACCCATGGGCAAACACCAGGGGAAATATCGCCAACCCGGCCAGCAGCGCCACCGTGGTATCGGCGGCGCAAACCGTCAGACTGGTACGGGTGATCGAAGACTCCTCCGGGAGATAGGCTCCGTAGACCATGATCGCGCCCATGCCGAGACTCAAAGTGAAAAACGCCTGGCCCAGCGCTTTGAGCACCACCTCCGCATTGAGCTTCGAGAAATCCGGGGTGAACAGAAAATCGACCCCCTGAGCGAAACTCGGCAGGGTTGCGGCATAGGCGACCAACCCCAACAGGATGATGAACAGGCCTGGCATCAGCCAGGTGACCGCCCGCTCGATACCCGCCTGCAACCCCCTGCCGACGACGAACACGGTGCTGACCATAAACAGGGTGTGCCACAGCGTGAGCCATCCCGGGCTCGCCAGCAGCTCGTCGAAAAGCGCCGCGATTGCGGGGCCTTCGCCACCGGCGAATGCCCCGGTGGCTGCGCGTGGTACGTAGGCGAGGGTCCATCCGGCGATGACGGAGTAGTAAGAAAGAATCAGAAACCCGGCCACGACACCCATCCAGCCAATCAGGCTCCACAGTACCGAACAACCCGCCTCGCGTGCCACGGCGGCCATCGCGAATATCGGGCTGCGCCGACCGCGACGGCCGAGCAACACTTCCGCCATGAGAATCGGCAAGGTGATGAACACAATGCAAATCAGGTACACCAGCACAAAGGCGCCGCCGCCGTTCTGGCCGGTCATGTAGGGGAATTTCCAGATGTTGCCGAGACCCACCGCCGAGCCGGTGGCGGCGAGCACGAACGCCCAGCGGTTGGACCAGAGCCCGTGAATGGAACCGGATTGCGTCGTCAAATCAGCGGAGGCGGCCCCGACGGAGCCAGTCTTTCCAGGTGATCGTTGTTCGGCAGGTAACGTTATCATGCGCACCCG
>JAYZWP010000454.1:0-3232 GCA_036142245.1 Pseudomonadota bacterium
CCGGCCGGCGCCTGGCTGGCCCACAATATCCCCACCAGACTGCTGAAACAGATCTTCGCGCTGTTTCTGGGTATCAACGGCTTGCGGATGTTATTGGCCGGTTAGTCGGCACGCGGGCCGACACGCTCCAGCGTCACGAAGCTGTAGTCGCAGGGTTCACCCTCACCTGCCGTGTGGTCTTCCCGCTCCGCCTCGCGCCACTGCGTGTCGTTCAGTAGCGGGAAATAGGTGTCGCCTTCGAAAGCCCCGTGCAATCGGGTGAGGTAGATCCGCTCGGACCGCGGCAGAGCCTCCAGAAAGATCTGTGCTCCGCCAATAACGAACACCGCCCCGGACCGCTCACCAGCATAGGCGAGTGCGGCATCGACCGCGGCGCAGACCACAACGCCCGGAATCACCAATGCAGGATTCCGGGAGACGACGATATTCTCGCGCCCGTCCAGCGGACGGCCGATAGACTCGTAAGTACGGCGCCCCATCACCAGGGCATGCCCCATGGTGAGACGGCGAAAGCGCTTAAGATCCGCTGACAGATGCCAGGGCAGAGCGTTATCGGCACCGATCAGGTTGTTCGCGTCCATGGCGACAACGAGCGCGATCATCCGGCGCTCCGCCCCGGTGCTGTATGCCGCGTCACCCTAAACCGCGACTTTCCCGGCGATGTGCGGCCGGGGCCGGTAGCCGGTGAGTTCGAAATCGTCGTAACCAAACTCGAACAGCGAGGTCACGTCGGCATTGAGCGTCATACGCGGCAGAGGCAAGGGCTTGCGAGAGAGTTGTTCGCGCGCCTGATCGAGGTGGTTCAGATACAGGTGCGCATCCCCCAGGGTATGGACGAACTCCCCGGGTTTGAGGTCGCACACCTGCGCCATCATCAACGTAAGCAGCGCGTAGGAAGCGATGTTGAACGGCAGCCCGAGAAAAATATCGGCGCTGCGCTGATAGAGCTGGCAGGAGAGGCGACCATCGGCGACGTAAAACTGGAACATGACGTGGCAGGGAGCCAGGGCCATCTTGCCACTGGCGGCGTTTTCAGCCGGCGGTACCGACTCATCCGGCAGAGCGGCGACATTCCAGGCGCTCACCAGCAGCCGGCGCGACCAGGGGTTACTCCTGATCTGCCCCGCCACCTGACTCATCTGGTCGATCGTGCCGCCGTCCTGCGCGGGCCAGGAACGCCACTGCGCCCCGTACACCGGCCCCAGTTCGCCCTGTGCCGTGGCCCATTCGTCCCAGATGGAAACGCCGTTCTCTTTCAGAAACCGGGTATTGGTCTCGCCGCGCAGAAACCAGAGCAGTTCGATGATGATGGAGCGCAGATGCAGCTTCTTGGTGGTGATCAGAGGGAAGCCCACGGCCAGATCGAACCGCATCTGATGTCCGAACAGACCCAAAGTGCCGGTGCCGGTGCGATCCTCACGGCGATTGCCGCGCTCAAGCACCTGGCGCATCAAAGAGAGGTATTGCTGCATGACTTCAATTCAGACGGCTGCCAGGACCCGCTTCCCTGGCGCGGAGAATAATCTGCGCCGCAGGCGGGATCACCTGCGCGGCGCGAGTTTATTACAATTGCCGCCCGTCCCTTCGCCAGATGCGCCGCCCCACTGATGAACGTTACCCCCGAACCACCAACCCAGGTCGAGGTCTCCGTCAAATCGACATACCTCGACGGGCAATCAGCCCCTGAAGAGCACCGCTACGTGTTCGCCTATACGGTCACCATCACCAACCGGGGACCGCGGGCAGCGCGGCTGGTGTCGCGCCACTGGGTCATTACCGATGCGAATAACGACGTCCGCGAGGTACGCGGCCTGGGGGTGGTCGGGGAACATCCTCATCTGGCGCCCGAAGAGAGTTTTACCTACACCAGCGGCGCAGTCCTGGAAACTCCGGTCGGCCATATGCAAGGCAGCTATCAGATGGTGACCGATGACGGCGCTCAGTTCGATGCCGCCATTCCGGCTTTCAACCTCTCCATCCCCGGCGCGCTGCACTGACCGCAGGATCATCATATGCATGTCACCGTCAACGGCTCACCAGAAGAACTGCAGGAAGGCGCTACTTTGACCGATCTGATCGACAAGATGGGCCTGGCGGGAAAGCGTGTTGCCGTGGAGAAAAACCACGAGATCGTCCCGCGCAGTCGGCACGCCGACGAGCGGCTGACCGACGGCGATACGCTGGAGATCATTCAGGCCATTGGCGGCGGATGAGGACGTCCGCCGCGCTGGCGGCACCACACGATTTTTGGAGGTCGGATCATGAGCAACGGACAGGATGAATTCGTCGTCGCCGGCAAGGCCTACCGGTCGCGGCTGCTGGTAGGGACCGGCAAATACAAGGACCTTGCCGAAACCGAACAGGCGATCCGGACCAGCGGCGCGGAAATCGTCACGGTCGCCATCCGCCGGGTCAACATCGGCCAGGATCCGAACGAAGCGAATCTTCTCGACGTGGTGCCGCCGGACGAGTTCACCATCCTGCCCAACACCGCGGGCTGTTACACGGCCGAGGACGCCGTGCGCACCTGCCGCCTCGCACGGGAACTGCTCGACGGCCACAACCTGGTGAAGCTCGAGGTGCTGGGAGACGAGAAGACCCTGTTCCCGGACGTGACCGAAACCCTCAAGGCCACTGAAACCCTGGTGGCGGACGGCTTCGATGTCATGGTCTACACCTCCGACGACCCCATCCTAGCCAAACGGCTGGAGGAGATGGGCTGCGTCTCGGTCATGCCGCTGGCGGCGCCCATCGGATCCGGGCTCGGCATCCGCAACCCGTACAACATCATGATGATTCTGGAAAACGCCAAGGTGCCGATTCTGGTTGATGCCGGGGTCGGCACCGCCAGCGACGCCGCCATCGCGATGGAACTGGGTTGCGACGGGGTGCTGATGAATACCGCGATCGCCGGCGCGCGCGACCCGGTGCTGATGGCAAGCGCCATGCGCAAGGCGATCGAGGCGGGGCGCGAGGCCTATCTCGCCGGCCGCATACCGCGCAAGCTCTACGCCAGTGCCTCATCACCCATCGAGGGACTGATTCAAACCTAGCGGCAGCCGCTGCGCCCGCAGCCCACCCTGGCCTTGCTCTTGTCAGACCCCAACCCGCAGCACAGGCGACCGGTACGCCCCACAGTGGTGCGTAACGGTGGCCACACGGCTGGTCAGGCCCGGGCGCGGGCAATACTCTGGCCGCGGTTCGGTAGAGACGCCGCCGACACCCCCCACGA
>JAYZWP010000455.1:0-3018 GCA_036142245.1 Pseudomonadota bacterium
AAGGCCGGCATCCCGCTGGTCGTGCTGGGCGGCAAGGAATACGGCTCCGGCTCGTCGCGGGACTGGGCGGCCAAGGGCACCACGCTGCTGGGTGTGCGCGCGGTCATCACCGAGTCCTTCGAGCGCATCCACCGCAGCAACCTGATCGGCATGGGAGTGCTGCCGCTGCAATTCCAGGACGGTGCCAGTTGGGCAAGCCTGGATCTCACCGGTGGAGAGACCTTCGCCCTGCCGGATCTCTCCGACGACCTGAAACCGGGCGCCACCCTGACCCTCACCGTGGACGGCAAGCGGGAGATTCCCGTCACCGCCCGCATCGATACGCCCATCGAGGTGGACTACTATCGTCACGGCGGCATTCTGAACTACGTACTGCGGCAGTTCATGGCGACGGCCTAGGCAGGAAACTTTGCGACCAGAGTACATAGGGTCGGAACCGGTGGGTTACGCGGCGTTGCCGCTAACCCACCCTACAAGAGGGGTGCGTTGCACGCGGTGTGGATGACCGACGGTTTCTCCGTACGCGGCGCTGCCAAGTAAACCAGCCCGACAGAAAATGTGCGCTCCGGGCGATGCTGTGGCGCTGTCGTAGGCCGGGTTAGCCCGTCGGGGCGTAACCCGGCGGGCCGGCGCATCCGCGGTCGTGGTTGTCAGGTCTACTGCTGCACACGGTGGGTTACTGGCTCGGTCGGCTGCCTGGGGATATCCGTATCGAGGGAGAGAACGGCGGGGTATTCATTCCCATCACCTCGATGCTGATTCTGAGTGTTGTTCTGTCGCTGCTGCTCAGTCTGTTTCGGCGCTAGGGGGCTGTTTGCGTACCGTGCGTAGGGTGGGTTAGCCCGTCAGGGCGTAACCCACCGAAGGATCGGAACGGTGGGTTACGCGGCGTTGCCGCTAACCCACCCTACAAAGGGGTGCACTGCACGCGGTGTGGATGACCGACGGTTTCTCCGTACGCGGCGCCGCCAAGTAAACCAGCCCGACAAAAATGTGCGCTCTGGACAGCGCTGTGGCGCTGTCGTAGGCCGGGTTAGCCCGTCCGGGCGTAACCCGGCGATGGCGCGAATTCGGCGGGGCGCGGCGGAGTTGCCATCCGCCTGCCGCCAAAAGTCGCCAAAACGATCCGGCCATGCGCCCGCGGTCCGTGTGGCAGATGGCATTCCACAGCAGGCCGGCGGTGACGGTTTCAACAGGTCGCGCCAGGCTGGACCGGGTGACCAGACTGCGTAACGGTCACCTCGGCCCGATGGGCAGTTGGGCCACACATGAGCGGGGGTCGCGGCAATGACCGGTCGGGCTGGGCTGGAAAGCTAAACTGAGGGGCGCGACGGTGGGATTCGTGCTGGTGGCCCAGGAAAGGACATGAACAAGAATCTGCTGCTGCTCATCGCCTCGGTGACGGCAAGTGTGCTGCTTGGTCTCGGTTTACTGCGCTGGCTGGCGCCGGAACTGTTCGGGGGGGCAGTCAGCCTGCGTCTGGTGCGCAGTTCGGACGCCGTACCGCCGTTCTTCGACAATCTGTTCCGGCGGGATGACTTCACCACCGCCGAACTCCTGCTAAATGATCCGGTCGCCATCGTGCGGGGGCGCCCGCTGTTCCCGGCGTCCCCCTCCCTGGGTCCCCACGATCTGCTCGGCTTTCGCAACACCGGGGTGCCCAACCTGGTCGATGTTCTGGTGATCGGGGATAGTCAGACCTACGGCAACAACGCCCCTTTGGCACGGAATTGGCCGTCCGTCATGCAGACGGTGTTGGCGGGCAAGGACGCGTCGGTCTACGCAATGGCAGTCGGCGGCTGGGGCGCGGTGCAATATCTGGACATTCTCAGCAAGGCGATGGCCTTCCTCCCCCGGGTTGTCGTCGTGGCTTTCTACTCCGGCAACGATCCGCTGGATTCCTTCGCCGTGGCCTATGGCGATGATCGCTGGGCGAAGCTGCGCCCCGATCCGAACCTCACCGCGCGGGATGCACCCAAGGTCGTTTCCCCCGCGCCCGCGCAAGAGCAGTGGACGGCCGCTTTGCCGACCGGGCTGGCCATCACCTTTACTCCGAACCTGCGCCTCAACTCCAATCAGGATCATCCCGCGGTGGACGCCGGGTGGGGGGTGATGTGGCGGGTCGCCGAGGAGATCGAGCGGCTGGTGGCGCAACGGGAGGTTGCACTCTATTTCACCGTTGTTCCCACCAAGGAGCTTGTCTATGCGCCGCTGGTCGGGAAGCTGCCGGATGTGCCGCCCGCTTATAGGGCCTTGCTTGCGGCTGAACAGGCGCGCATCGGCTGGTTGCGGGAGCGGATTCAGGGTCTGGCGACGGCGCGTTACATCGATACGGTCGGACCTCTGCAGGCGGCGGTGCTCGACGATCCGCGCCTCTACCCTTCCCAGGCGAACGGTCACCCCACGGCGGCGGGTTATCGCGTGATCGGTGAAGCGGTTGCTTCCGTGGTGATCGACGATCTACCCGCACCGCGCCGTGGGCTCTATTTGTTGGATACCGGTGCCGGTTATTCGCTGGTGTTGATCAGCGGTGACGGGTTTCGTAGTTTCGCCAGCGAGGAGCTGGCCGAGGTCAACGGCTGGCCGCCCGGGGAGTACGAAGTCGTTTCCGGGCGGGACCTCGGTGCCCTGTCGCTGCAAGGCGTCATCACCGATGTTGATCCCGGGCGCTACGGCCCCGCGGCGCACTAGACGCCGCGCACCCTCAGTTCCAACACCTTGGCCCGCCTGTTGATAATCACTGGACTCGTGCTGGCCGCCCTCGGGGCGGCCATGCTCTACGCGCCCTGGTTGCTGAACTGGTTCGGTCGGCTGCCGGGGGATATCCGTATCGAGGGAGAGAACGGCAAGGTATTCATTCCCATCACCTCGATGCTGATCCTGAGTGTTGTTCTGTCGCTGCTGTTGAGTCTGTTTCGACGCTAGGGGGCTGTTTGCGTACCGTGCGTAGGGTGGGTTAGCCCGTCAGGGCGTAACCCACCGAAGGATCGGAACGGTGGGTTACGCGGCGTTGCCGCT